>CALYSG010000103.1 GCA_945485605.1 uncultured Clostridia bacterium | reverse complement strand
TAACACCCCGTTATTATCGGTATACACTCCCAATTCAGGGATGGGCTTCTCATACCGCTTGGAATAGATGTAGGTTACGCATCGCCGCGTATACGCGTATCTCCGTGGATATCGAGCTGGACCGTGACAACACCAGTATTGAGAACCAGAAAGCGATCATCGGCGATTACTGCAAAATTCATTTTCCGACGGCAAAGGTCGATTACTTTGAGGACCGCGACCATTCGGGCTATACCTTCGAACAGCGGCCGGGCTATATGCAGATGCGCGCAAAGCTGTTCGCGGGCGAATACGACATTCTGATCGTCAAGGACCTGAGCCGTTTCTCACGTCGAACCAGTCGAGGACTGGTTGAGTTTGAAGATCTGTGCGAAAAGAATATCCGCATCATCGCTATAGGCGACGGGGTGGACTATCCCGTGCACGACGACGCCATGAAGATCAAAATCTACTTCTTCGTCAACGAAATGCCGGTCACCGACGCCAGCCGCAAGGTCAGCGCCGTCATTGCCAACCGACAGGAGAAGGGCGAGTGGATCTGCTCGGTGCCGTACGGGTATGTCATAACAAACTCAAAGAAAATGACCTTCGAGGTGGACGAGCCTGCCGCCGAGGTGGTGCGCGAGGTATTCCGTCTGTACAATGAAGGCTGGGGCTACAAAAAGATCGCCAACCACCTGACCGACCGTCACATTCCCACGCCGCGTATGCGTGAGCGTGCGCGCAAGGAAGCGGCAGGCGAGGAATACCGCGGCAAGGTAAAAGAAAGCTGGAGCATCGTCACCATATCCGAAATGCTGACCAACGATTTCTATATCGGCACGCTGCGCCAGCGCAAATACCACCGCAAAAAGATCAACGGCGACGACGTGGAGCTGGACAAAAACGATCACATCGTGTTTGAAAATCATCACCCGGCTATCGTCGATTACAGGGTGTTCGCAACAGCGCAGGAGCTGCTCAAAAAACGCACGACAGGCAACTACCGCGGCGTCAAAAAGTACGACAACACCTACTCGGGCTTTCTGTACTGCGGCGACTGCGGCTCGCCCATGTTCTCGCTCAGCCGCGCCGACCTGCCGGGAGCCTACACCTGCGGCACATATCACGTGCGCGGGCGGGCGGGCTGTACCTCGCACTATGTCAAGGCGGACTTTCTCGACTCGGTGCTCAAAAGCTACATTCGCCGAGTGCGTGACAACTCCGAAGGTATGCTCCGTGTGCTGGAGGAGATCATCAGCCACGACGGCGACAACGCCGAGCGCAACCTCTCCGCCGTGGGCGAGATCGAAAAGGAAATAGAAACCGCCAAGGAGGAGCTGAAGCACCTGACGCGCCAGAAGGTGCGCGATCTTGCGCGGGCGGGCGACAGTGCCGAGGTCATCGCCGAAACTTACGATGGGCTGATCTCCGAGGCGGCGAACCGCATCTCAGGGCTTGAAAATCAGCTGCGCATGATTGCCGACTCAAACAACACCATGGTGCGTGTCGGGCGGCTGGCGCGGACGGTCATCGGCGTGTTCGACGACATTCTGAACAAGGACAAGCTGGACAAAAATGACCTGAATCTCATCATAGACCGCGTGCTCATCTTTGAGGATCACATCGACATCAAGCTGCGCTCGGACGTAGACGAGCTGCTCCGCACCGGAAACGTGGAAAGCTACCGCGAGGGAGGAGAGCTTGCCGTAAATTTTAAGCACGGCACGGCAGATAACGAAAGCGCCGACGGAGACTATACCTCCGTGGCAGTCAGTTCCGCACGAAATCGGCGGGACAAGGTTTACCGTGTCAATGTTGTCAGCGAGGGCGACCCGTTAGAGATCTACACCGATCGCGAGGGCGAGGTCATATTCAAAAAATACTCTCCTATCGGCGAGCTTACCGGCTTTGCCGCACAATACGCCGAAACCCTTCACAAGATCTGCAATATGGCAGTTATCATTTGTGACCGCGACGCAGTCGTCGCCTGCGCCGGAGTTTCGCGTAAAGAATACAGCGACAAAAAGCTGTCGCCCGAGCTGGAGGATATCATAGCCGGCCGTTCTCTCTACCTCTGGCAGAACGGTGCCGCAAAGCTCCCGGCTATTCCCGACGACTCGGCGCACTTCATAAGCTCTGCCATGCCTATCCTCACCGAGGGCGACATCGTAGGTTGCGTCGCCTCTGTTCTCGGTACGGGTGAATCCCGCCCCGCCGACTTCACCCCCGAGCTTGAGACAAAGCTGATCCAGACCGCCGCGTCCTTCCTCGGCAAGCAGCTCGAGAGCTGAAAAAAGAATAAAAAATGCAGACCGAAAAAGCAAAAAGAAAATTGCTCTCAGGTCTGCACTTTTTTTGGAAATATTCTGTTTCCGCTTGAGGGATACGGCATAAAAAGCCTCATCCGGATATACACCTACAGGTCAGTTTACCCTCATTTTTTGAATCTTTTCCGCATCGGGAGTCACGGTACACGACCAGTTTGAATGGTAGATCACGAGTCCGGGCTTAGCGTTTGCGGACTTTTTGACATTTCCCGCCTTCATATAGTCTACCTCAACGCTCGCGCCCTCTCCGGCTCGCGAATAATACGCCGCGATCATCGCCGCCTCGGTAAAATCCTTCACATCGGGTTCCTCTCCGTGGCTGGCAAGCAGAACGTGCGAGCCCTGCGTCCCCTTCGCATGGAACCACCAATCGGTCTTTTCGGCAAGGCGGAACGTCACGTACTCATTCTGAAGGTTATTCTTGCCGCAGTAAACGGTGTAGCCACCCGAGGTAAGGAATTTCGCAACGGTCGGCTTCGGCGGCTTTTTGCTAACCGCATGTGATCTCATCTTCAGGGCGTACCCCGAGCGGTAAAGCTCGTCGCGGATCTCGCTCAGGTCGGCGACCGTTTCGGCGTGCGTCAGCGCGTCGAATACCGAATAAATATATTCAAGCTCAGCCTCACCGAGCTTTATCTGCTTTGTCAGCTCGGTCTGCGCCGTCTTCGACTTTGCATACTTTTTATAATACCTTTGAGCGTTCGCCGCCGGGGTGAGGCGGCTGTCAAGCTCGACTCTGACCTCCGGGAAGCTCCCGTCCTCATTCTGGCGCGAATAGTCGGTAAGCGTGACCTCGCGGTCGCCCCTTCTGAGCCTATACATATTCGCCGTGATGAGGTCGCCTATTTCCCTGTACGACGCTCCCTTTGCGCATTCGTCGAGCTCAGAACGCTGTGCGGCGAGCTTTTTGCTTATCCTCGCCTCGGCGTTCGTCATAAGCCTCAGAAGGTCGGAGGCTCTCTGCCTCGTCCTCTGCTCACGGTCTCGCTCCGAAAAGAATGTGTCGAGGAGCTCTCCGACGCTGTCAAAGCTCTTCGTCGCGGCATCTCCGTACTGAAGGAGAGACATAAAGGAATACTCCGCCGGTCTGCCCTCAAGCGTCACGAGCGTCGGCATGAATTCCCTGCTCTTTATCATACCTACTACCTTAGAAAATTCCGTGAAAAGCGTTTCCGGATCGCAGTAGGAGAGGGGCGTATCGGTATGGCGCGTCGCGCGGAAGGCTATCTCTCTTGCCGTAGTCGCCGAGATCCCGAGATAGGTCGCGCAGATAAACTTCTCCGCAGTGCGCTCGGGCGGAAAGGCGAAAAAAGCCTTCATAAATGTCTCCCTGTCAGACTCGAGCGGGTTCAGCTTGTCCTGTGCCGGAGGGATCTCGTACGTCATACCCGGAAGGACCTGCCTCTTGCTGCTCGTCGTGAAATCGACTATTTTCAAAGCCGAGATTATCTTTCGGTCGCCGTCACAAAGGATAAGATTGCTGTACTTCCCCATGACCTCGGCAATAAGGATCCGAGTACATGAAAATCCCATCTCGTCACGTGCGGCAAAGGTAAGCTCAGCGGCTCGCTCAAAGCCCTGCTGTTTAACCTCCGAAAGCCTTGCACCGAGCAGGTGCTTGCGAAGGAGAAGGCAGAATACGGGCGGCTTGTCGGGATTGTCGGCAGCCGTGTGCGAGATCCCGATCCTCGGTGAATTCGGACCGGCGTTTATCAGCAATCGGCAGTTCTCTCCCCTGCCGTGAAGGGTAAGAACTACCTCGTCGCGCGAAGGCTGAGATATCCTGTCGACTCTGTACGACGTCGTGCGCCGATCTATCTCCGCGACCGACGCCGCGAGCATTCCGGCGTCAAACGCCATGATTTATTCCTTGTCCCCGAACATGAGGCGGTCAA
The DNA here is from genome assembly GCA_945485605.1 of uncultured Clostridia bacterium. Lineage (GTDB taxonomy): Bacteria > Bacillota > Clostridia > Oscillospirales > CAG-272 > RGIG3994. The sequence goes on along the minus strand of CALYSG010000103.1, from coordinate 1,814 downwards.
CGTCATCGAGCGAGTCGAAGACGTAGGTCGGCCTCTCTTCGGGCTTTGCACGGTCAACATCGTCAGCCGAGGTCTCGCCGGTGAGAACGAGCACGCTCATAACGCCGTTACGTGCGCCGAGTGCTATATCGGTGTAAAGTCTGTCACCGAACAGGCACATTCCGTCCTTCTTCACGCCGGTAGCCTCACAGATCATGTCAAGCGTCTCAACATAGGGTTTGCCGAAATATGTCGGTACCTTTCCGGTAGACGCGGTGACGAACGCCGCGATTGCTCCGCTGTCGGGAATGAAGCCGGTCTCGGTCGGGCAGTTGAAATCAGGATGCGTCGAAAGATACTCTGAGCCGTTTCTCACAAGGCGGCAGGCGTTGTCCATCTTGTGATAGGTCATCGAGGTGTCGAAGCTCGTGATGACAATATCTACCTTCTCGGAATCACCGTCAACGATATTTATACCGTCATTCTTGAAATCGGCGACAAGCTCGTCGGTACCCACAAGGTAGACCGACTTGCCGGCTCTGTGGCGGTGAAGAAAGACCTTCGTCACGTCTCCTGAGGTCATGATCTCCTCTTTTTTCGGTGAGAATCCGAGCTTTGTCAGCTTCTCGATGTAAAAAGGCACGGTGTGCGAGGCGTTGTTCGTAAAGAAAAGCACCTTTTTCCCCGCAGCTCGCAGATCGTTTATAAACTTTATCGCAAAGTCGAAAACATTGTATCCGAGGTAGATCGTGCCGTCCATATCGAAAATATAAAGCTCTTTGTCCTTGATTGCCTGTGTCGGCGGGTTTTTGAATTCCATAAATACTCCAATACATATAAGATTTTCGGATATATTATACCACGCCCTTGAAAAAAATGCAAGATAATGCTATAATAACTGAAACAAGTATTCGGAGGTATCCTTCAATGGGAGCTGTTATAGGAATAGATGTCGGGGGCAGTACAACGAAGATAGTAGGCTTCCGCGATGGCGGCGAGCTGATCGCCCCGCAGTTCGTAAGGGCGAACGACCCCGTGACCTCGGTCTACGGAGCTTTCGGTAAGTTTACATCGGAAAACGGTCTGACGCTCGACGGGATCGACAGAGTCATGATGACCGGAGTCGGGTCTTCTTTCATAAAAAGTCCCATATACGGGCTTGATTGCCGTCTCGTACCCGAATTTGAGTGTGTCGGGATCGGCGGGCTCTATCTTTCGGGGCTCGACGAGGCTATCATAGTCAGTATGGGGACCGGTACGGCGGTCATACACGCAAAGCGCGAAGACAGCGGAGTCAAGGTCGACTACCTCGGCGGTACGGGTGTCGGCGGAGGTACTCTTATCGGGCTCTCAAGGCTGACTCTCGGCATGGACTCGGTCAAGCATATCGAGACGCTTTGTGAGGGCGGAGACCTTTCAAAGATCGACCTGCGTATAAAGGACATCTCAAATCCCGAGGTATATCCCGACATAAAGACAGACCTCACCGCGGCGAACTTCGGAAATCTTTCCGACCTTGCCGACAAACACGACATAGCCCTCGGCATCGTAAATATGGTCGCCGAGACGATAGCGATGCTCTCGATCTTCGCGGCGCGCGGCTGTAACCTGAACGATGTGGTGCTTACCGGGAACCTCACGCAGATATCCCCGATCTGCGAGGTATTTGCATCGATGAGGACTTCCTTCTCGATGCACTTCACCGTCCCCAACATGGCGCAGTTCTCGACCGTCATCGGCGCCGCATTGCACACGATATAAAAAACAAGTGCTTCCGTTCTCTCTGCATTCTTAACGGAGAAATGGCAGGCACAAAATTTCGGCAGAGAACTTGT
>CALYSG010000102.1 GCA_945485605.1 uncultured Clostridia bacterium | reverse complement strand
TAAAAATGGTAAATGAAATAGAGAATGAGCCTGATATTTTTCAGTTTTTTTATACAAAGCTAAACTTTCCCGACCGAGACCGAGCCTTTCGCGGCTCCTATCCCGTCGGCACAGGGCATAAGGCTGCCCTCAAGCCCTATCTTGGCGACAGATGCCGCCGCACCGAAGGCAAGCGACTCCTCGATGCTTTCACCGCAAAGAAAACGCTTATATATGAATGCGGCAAGGTAAGCATCCCCCGCGCCGGAAAATCCGACGATCTTCTTCGGTTCGACCTCTATACGGAAGGCACCTTCGTCCCCGTAATAGACCGAACCGTCGCGGTCAAGAGTGCATATCACCGCCGTTTTGTACTTTTCATAAATTTTTCCACAGGCATCGAGCGCATCTTTCCACATTGCGGGAGGGTCAAATCCGAGAGCCCGAAGCTCTTCGCGGTTGGGCTTTATAAGTGCCGGTTTTTCCTTTATAAACCTTGAAAGTCCGTTTCCCGAGGTGTCTAAGATCAGAGTCGAAACAGAATCCTTCAACATATTTGCAAACGTATTTTCCACAGAGTTTTCAACACCTTGTGGAAAACTTCCGCACAGTGATATTACGTCGAATTTTCCCGAAATAAGCTCACATGCAAGTGCTTTAAGCTCGTTTTCGGTCAAAGGACCGCCCTTTTCGTTGAATTCCGTCCCGACTCCGTCAGAGTCGATGACCTTGATATTCAGCCTTACACCGCATGACGTCGGAAAGTAGTGTGAAGAGATCCCCGCCGCGTCGGTGAATCTCTCGCAAAGAGGTCCGAAGGCTCCTCCCGTGAAGGAGAAGTATTCCGGAAAGGCACCGAGATTCTTGAGCATCAACGCCTGATTTGCTCCCTTCGAGCCCTGATGCATCATAGTATGAGTCGAACGGTTGTGACCGCCGACCTCAGTCGGTCCGTCGAGATAAACTATCCGGTCAACGCCCGGATTGAGCGTAACTATCGCAATTTTTTTCATTTTTATCTTTTTTAAATGCGGTTTTATGACCTTCCTCAAAAATCCGTCAAAGTTTCGGCTCTGCAAAAATGCCGCGAGTCAAGACTCTACTCCCGTGATCCGCCTGCAAGTTCTTTGAAAGGGTGCCGTCTTATTCGTCCTCCGTATGCGTCATCAGATGTCAAGGTTTTCTGCGAATTTTGCGTTTTCCTCTATAAAGACGCGGCGAGGCTCGACCTTGTCGCCCATAAGGAGTGCGAAGGTCTCGTCACACGCTAAGGCATCGTTTATCGTTACACGCTTAAGGGTACGCGTTTCGGGGTCCATAGTCGTTTCGGCGAGCTGGTTGGCGTCCATCTCACCGAGACCTTTATATCGGTCAGCCTCGACGTTAACTCCGCCGAGCATTTCGATATATTTGTCGCGTTCGGCGTCGGAGAAGGCGTAATACTCCGGCCCCTTGCCCGAACGCTTGTATACCTTGTAGAGAGGCGGCTGGGCAAGGAAGATGTGTCCGTCCTCGATCAGCTTTCTCATATGACGGAAGAAGAAGGTCAGAAGCAGTATCCTTATGTGCGAGCCGTCGACATCGGCATCAGCCATAATTATTATCTTCCCGTAGCGGAGCTTCGTAATGTCGAATTCATCGCCGATGCCGCAACCGAGCGCCTGAATTATCGGAAGCAGCGACTGATTGCAGTAGACCTTGTCGGCGCGGACCTTCTCAACGTTCAGTACCTTGCCTCGAAGGGGAAGGATCGCCTGGAAGCGGCTCTGTCTGCCTGTCTTTGCCGAGCCTCCTGCGGAATCTCCCTCGACGAGAAACAGCTCGGTCAGCTCAACGTTCTTTTCGTGACAGTCGGCGAGCTTTCCGGGAAGAGTCGAGCCCTTTAAAAGCCCCCTTCTCGTCGCCTCACGCGCCTTTCTCGCCGCCTCACGTGCACGGGAGGCCTGCAGAGCCTTGTCTATGATCGCCTTCGCCGGAGCGGGGTTCTCCTCAAAATATTCGGCGAGCTTGTTCGTAACGAGCGTGTATACGAAATTCCTCATATCGCTGTTTCCGAGCTTAGTTTTGGTCTGACCCTCAAACTGAGCGTCGGTCAGCTTGACCGAAACGACGGCGCAGAGCCCTTCGCGCACATCCTCGCCCGAGAGGTTTTTGTCCGAATCCTTGAGCATCCCGCTCTTTCGCGCGTAGTCGTTAAGGACCTTTGCAAGTCCCGTTTTAAAGCCTGTATCGTGCGTTCCGCCCTCGACCGTGTTTATATTGTTCGCGAAGGTAAGAAGCGACTCGGTGTAGCTCTCGTTGTACTGAAGCGCGACCTCGGCTATATAATCGTCGCGTTCGGCGCGCATATAAATGACGTCGGGGTTTATCGTATTTTCGTGCTTCATACCGTTGAGATAGGTCACGAAGGATTTGATACCGCCCTCGTACATAAGGTCATTTTCGATAATATCCTCGCCTCTCTCGTCGCGGAAGCATATATTAACGCCCGCGTTCAGGAATGCCTGCTCGCGCAGGCGGTTAAGAAGCACGTTGTAGTCGAAAACGGTCTCCTCAAATATCTGCGGGTCGGGCTTGAAACGGACGTATAGCCCTTTTCCATCAGATTCTCCCTCGTCGCAGAAGGGCCTTACCACCTTGCCGCGCTCGAATCTCATGGTATAAAGGTGACCGTCGCGGTGGTTTTCTATCTCCATCCATTCCGAGAGAGCGTTGACAACGGATGCTCCGACGCCGTGAAGGCCTCCCGAAAATTTATAGCCCTCTCCGCCGAATTTGCCTCCGGCGTGAAGGACGGTGAAAACGACCTCAAGAGTAGGTATGCCCATCTTCGGGTGAATGTGACTCGGGATCCCTCGTCCGTCGTCCCGGACCGAACAGCTTCCGTCGGGAAGGAGCTTTACCTCTATCCTGTCACATTCGCCGGCAAGCGCCTCGTCGATAGAGTTGTCCACTATCTCGTAGACAAGGTGATGCAGACCCCTGATCGAAGTCGATCCGATATACATCCCGGGACGTACCCTTACGGCTTCAAGACCCTCAAGGACCTGTATCTGACTTTCGTCATATACACCCTCGGGCTTTTCGTTGACCTTTTCTTCGTTCATAGCTTCATTGAGGTTTTCAGTCATTTTGAGTACCAACCATTTCCTTTATCATTTGATTTCGGTTCTTGAGAGCAGCGACGCCGACGAAAGCTGTGAAAGGCAGACCTTCGTATTCTTGCCGTCGCCGTATAATATGAATGATTTCGGCAGCTCTTCGGTGGCGCTCTCGAGCCTTCCGCATTTTTCGGCAGCCGATAAATATTTCTTTGTTGTAGCCGATACCGACGACGAGTCGAGATCAAATATCCCGATTATCTCGCGCGTCCGCAAATTTTTGCTGTTTCCGATGTGAAGATACATTTTCTTCTCTTCCTTAACCTTAACGTTTTTTCCGAATAAGATCAGTCTGCCACAGTCGAATAGCATCCGTTTTTTACGAAAACGGTGTTTTCTGCTTTTACCGAGAGGTCACAGCCCGTCATTATTACCTGTTTTCCTTTTATCTCATTCACAAGGTATGCTTTTCTTTTTGCGTCGAGCTCCGACAGCACGTCGTCGAGAAGGAAGACCGGATATTCTCCGATATCCCGCCGACAAAGCTCACCCTCGGCGAGCTTCATGGCGAGAGCCAATGACCTCTGCTGTCCCTGAGAGGAGAAATCCCTTGCCGATCTGCCGTTAAGGTCTATCTTGATATCGTCCTTGTGTGCGCCCCAAAGGGTAGAGCCGGCAGCGATCTCGCGCTCGGTATTTGAGGTAAGGAGCCTCAGATATTCTTTCTCGGTCGCCTCAATATCCGAAAAAGCCTCTTCCTCCTGCTTTGCAGAACCGGCAAAAGTCACCGAAGGCTTCTCGCTTCCGCCCGTCATTTCACTGAAAAAACGCTCGATATGCTTTCCCGCCTCACGAACGTAGTCGTACCTGAATTTCCCGATCAGAGCCGACTCGTGCGCGATCCCCTCCGACCACACTCCGACCGTGGCGTCAAAGGTCTTTCTGTCATTTTCGGCGTCCTTCAGAAGTCTGTTTCGCTGTTTTAAGAGCTTATTGAGCCTTGAGAGCGACTGAAGGTAGACCGGACGCGACTGACATAGCGCCATATCGAGCCAGGAGCGACGCTCGGCGGGTCCGCTTTTTATCAGCGACAGGTGCTCGGGACAGAATATAACGGCACGCACAGCACCTACGATATCGGACATTTTGAATATTTTCACGCCGTTTTGCTCGAATTTTCTTCGCTTACCGCTGAATATCCCGACAGAGATATTCTGATCGCGGAGCGAATCCGAAAAATCGAGCGAGATCGACGCGCTGTCATGACCGAAGGCTATCATCTCAGCCTCGGTCGCGCCCCGGAAGCTCTTCCCGAGGGATATATAACCGATAGCCTCAAGAAGGTTCGTCTTGCCCTGCGCGTTGTCACCGACGAGAAGATTCACACCGGGTGAAAAACTCACCTCGGCGTGCTCGATGTTGCGGAAATTATTTGCCGTCAGCTTTTTGCAGAGCATCAGTCCTTCATTCTGACGGGCAGGAGCATGAATACATCCTCGCTTCCCTCTTCCTCTTTCGCGGGCTGGATATTCATGCTCGTAAGGGGAGATGAAAGCGACAGCTTTACCTTATCGCCCGGGCAGGAGCGAAGGCTGTCGAGCAGATAACGGTTATTGAAAGCAATACAGATATCGTTGCCCTCGTGCTCGATATTAAGCTCATCGTACGTGCTTCCCGCAGCGGAATTTGCCGTGATCTTCAGAATATCGCCGACAAATTCGAGCTTAACATGAGAACGGACACTGCCGGCGATCCTCTCCTCCGTTACAAGAGCCGCGCGCTCGAGCGCAGATATAAGCTCATCGCGATCGGTGACTGCTACTATCTTATGATTTTTGAGGATTATCCTGTCGTAATCTATATATTCTCCCTCTATAAGACGCGAGAAGAAGATTATATCACCGAGCTCCATGATAATATGCTTACGCATCATATAAATGCGCGTTGTAGCTTCCTCGTCATCGGAAAGGAGCTTGTAAAGCTCGTTTACCGTTTTGACCGGTACGATAAAGGAGAAACTTACGCGGCTGCCGTCCGAGTTGCGGTTCTCAAGCTCGGTCTCGGTCGAACATTTGGCGAGCTTGAAGCTGTCGCAGGAGACGAGCATAAGGTTCTTGTCAACTATCCTGAAATAGCAGCCGTTAAGTACCTGTCTTTGGTCATTGACGCCGATAGCGTACATCGTTTTTCCTATCATAGAGCGGAGTGATGCCTGCGGAATCTCGAATCCGAGCTGACTTTTAAGCTCTGGAATTTTCGGAAAGTCCTCTCCGCGCATGGCATTCATTTTGTGAGAAGATTTTCCGGAGCTTATGCAGGCGGAAAGCTTTTCGTCGACAGTCAATGTGACGTCCTCACCCTCCATAACGCGAAGTGTCTGAAGAAACTTCTGAGCATTGATTATATAGCTTCCGCCCTCAAGGACCTTAGCCTCAACATTGGTTCTCATACCTTTTTCAAGGTCATATGCGGTGAAAACGCATTTATCGGGAGCCGAAGCCTCGATAAGGAAGCCGTCCGAGGTGCTGACCGCCGACCTTCCGGTCGTTGCGTTCATCAGAGGTGCGAGCGATGCCGCAGCCTTCTGTCTGCTGAATACTATTTTCATATTAACCTCCCTGCCGCTTTCGGCGGCAACGTCTTGATTTTCTTTGATCTTATGTTTTTTTACGTCTTCTGAAGAAGTTTTCAACATAGTCTCCTTCGGCAAAAAAAGAAAATATTTTCTTTTCTCGCGCGCGATAGACGAATAGAATGAATACATATAAAAGAAAGAATTATTAAGTAGAATTAAGTAATAGATTCCATGGAAAATGTGGAAAACCCGAAAGCCCTTATAAAACCTTGATTTTCCGGCAATTCAAGTCTTATTTGGCCTGTTGAAAACGAAAGGAGGACGGGTGGACGTTTTGTGGATAAGTCCTTTACACGGTTTTGTGACTTTTTCGGTGCATTTACGGGATCAAA
>CALYSG010000101.1 GCA_945485605.1 uncultured Clostridia bacterium | reverse complement strand
CCTTTGCGTCAGAGATGTATTGCTTTAAGAGATCTAAGAGCGAACCAAATATAACAGATATGATAAATAACCGCGCTGATTATACCGAAAGCAATATAGTTAGATTATCAAAAAACTCATGCAACATAATTATACCGAATAGAAAAGGATATTGACTTTGCTTGACGTAATTATCATATATCACCGACAAATGTGCAACTCCGCGTCCAAAAAAGAAAATCCGCGGTTGCTTTTTTCAGTATTATGTGATAAAATAAAACAGAGTAATCATTTCGGACCGGAGGGGCACCGTGTTTAATGTAAAGATCGCCGGAATTATTATAGGGATCGACAACCGTTTTGAGCTGACGCATAGGATATGTCGAAACTACATCTGCGAAGGCGTTCCCGAATTCAGCGTCAGTGTGAATGATGACGAGATCGAGGCAGAGAAGGGATCGGTGCTTTCTCGCGTGTCGGACGCTTACGCCGAGAGCGTCTGCATATACAGAGCAATCTGTCGGCGTATGCCCGAATACGGGGCTTTTCTGTTCCATTCAGCGGTCGTGGAATGTGACGGAAGGGCTTATGCCTTTGCCGCGCCGAGCGGAACGGGCAAATCGACTCACGCCGCTCTTTGGCTGAAGTATTTCGGTGAACGCGCAAGGATAATTAACGGTGACAAGCCGATACTGAGGCGGGACGGGGAGTTTTTCTTCGCATACGGAACACCTTGGTGCGGTAAGGAGGGGCTGAACGAAAACGACCGCTCGCCGCTCGCCGCGATATGCTTTCTCGAGCGTGGAAAGAAAAACCGTATCGTAAAGCTCGACAGCAGCGAATCTGTCGGACTGCTCTTTCCGCAGATACTTATGCCGGAGAGTGAAACCGACGTGGCAATGCTTTTTCCGCTTCTCAGTGATCTTCTCGGGCGCGTCGGGTGCTATCGGCTGACCTGCGATATCTCGGAGGAAGCGGTAATGGTCGCATACAACGGAATGAACAATAATATGAGAGGGTAATAAGATGAGAAGGAAACAGGGATTCATAGTCGATGAGATAGCCGGAGAAAACGTTGCCGTCCCCGTCGGGGAGATGTCGAAGAGCTTTCACGGAATGATAAAACTTAACGGGACCGCGCTCTTCATATGGGAACAGCTTGAAAACGACGTGACCGAGGAGCAGATAACCGACGCGATTGTTGCCGCTTACGACGTCGATCGCTCCCTTGCCGCCGCCGATGTCGCACGGATTGTCGGAGTTCTGAAGAATGCCGGAATCGTCACGGATGACTGAAAGTTACTCTCTTTCTGAGCTTGAAGCCATTATCCGCCGTGTTACGGACAGCGGCGGAGAATTTGAGCTTTATCCGAAGGGAACGAGTATGCTTCCGCTGATCCTCGAGGGTCGTGATTCCGTGATCCTTTCCTGTCTTCCCGATGAGCTTACCGCCGGAGATGTAGTGCTTTACCGCCGCGATGACGGCTCGTATGTGCTTCACAGGATTATCGGCTGTGATGGGGGGACTTACACAATGTGCGGTGACAATCAGTACAATGCCGAACCCGGGATACGGCGGGATCAGATGATCGCTTTTGCCTCCGCCTTTATCATAAACGGAAAAAGGATCGAGGCGGACTCTCCCGAAAATCTTCGTTATATAAAGCGCCGCAGAAGCCTTAAGCTGCGCCGGATGTACCTGCCTGTAATACACAGGTTACGGAGCCTTGTCGGAAGGAGATGACCCTTTTTTGATCGAATACAGGAAAAATTACACCGAGATTGACCTTTCGATTATAGCGAAAAACGTCCGTACGGTCTGCAGCGGCCTGCCGGACCACATACATAAGCTCGCCGTCGTGAAGGCTGATGCCTATGGTCACGGTGCGGTTCCGGTCGCCGAGACCGCTCTTTCTGCGGGAGCTGATTTTCTCGGGGTAGCGATTCCGGAGGAGGGTGAGGAGCTGAGACACGCGGGAATAAACGCGCCTATCCTTGTTCTCGGAGAGGTCAACTGTCGCGGAGCCGAGGCGAGCGTGCTTGAAGGGCTTACACAGACGGTATGCGATGCCGAGGACGTGAAAGTGCTCGGCGAGTTCTGCAGACTTCACGGAAGGACTGTTGACGTTCACCTGAAACTCGATACCGGAATGGGGAGGATAGGTGCGAGGACTGAGGACGAGGTCCTTCGCGTGCTTTATGCTCTCGCGGAAGAGCCTTCGGTTAAGCTCACGGGGGCTTTCACCCATTTTGCCGATGCAGACGGGGTGAGCGAGGATTATACGATCCGGCAGATAGAGAGATTTGAGAAGCTGACCGCACTTTTGCCGGGTAATATAATTCGCCATGCCGGGGCAAGCTCGGGGATCATAAGGTTCCCGCAGGCTTATTACGATATGGTGCGGATCGGGATAGTAATGTACGGCTATTATCCATTTGGAAGCGGCACGGAGCTTGAGCCTGCGCTGTCGTGGTACACCGAGGTCGCATATGTCAAAGAGATATCGGCGGGCGAGTGCCTGAGCTACGGTTGTACCTTCCGATCATCCGATAAAATGAAGGTCGCGACTCTTGCCGTAGGTTACGGAGACGGGTATTTCAGAGCCTTTTCGGGTAAAGCCGAGGTGCTTGTCGGAGGCAGACGTTGCCCCGTTATCGGAAGGATATGTATGGATCAGATGCTTGTCGACGTTACGGAAGCCAAAAGAGTGCAAAAAGGAGATCGCGCGGTGCTTATCGGGCGCGACGGCAACGAAAGGATCGATGCCGGTGAGCTTGCAGCTCTGATAGGTACGATACCATATGAGATATTACTTGCTCCTTCGCGCAGAGTGCCTAAGCAATATATTGAATAAAGAGAGGCGATTTTGAAAAATGAATTTATGTTTTTCGACGCTCGGATGCACCGAGAGGCCGCTTGAAGATATTATTTCGCTTGCCGAGCATTACAGTATAAAGAACCTTGAGCTGCGTGGCGTGAGCGGAAGTACCGATATTTCGGTGATCCCGGAATTTTCCGACGGTAATATCAGGAAAACAAATGAGTTATTTTCGTGTACGGGGATAAAGCCCGTAGTGCTCGGGACATCATGCTCCTTCCACTCGAAAAAGAGGCTCGACGCGTCGCTTGACGAAGGGAGACGCAGTATTCTGCTTGCCGAAAAGCTCGGAATCCCTTATATAAGGGTGTTCGGAAACAAATTCGGCGACGACCGTGAGGCGGCGACACGCCGTGTGATTAACGGCATCGGGGAGCTTTGCGACTACGCGGAGGGAACCGGAGTGTCGGTCTTGCTCGAGGTCCACGGTGATTTTTGCAACGAAGCGGCTCTTGCTCCCGTGATGCTCGGACTTGACGGAAAAGAAAACTTCGGCGTGATATGGGACATTGCACATTCGCACGCCGACTACGGAAGCGATTTCGTGCGGTTTTACGATTTCATCGTGCCATATGTGAGACACGTTCACCTTAAGGATTACGATTCGGCGTCCGGGAAGCTCGTCCTGCCCGGCAAGGGAGACATTCCCATTGTTCCGATAGTGGAAATGCTGCTTGACGGCGGTTATAAAGGCTGTTTTTCGCTCGAATGGGAGAGACTGTGGCACCCCGAGCTTGTGCCGCTTGAGGACGCGCTTGACTGTATGCTTAATCTACTCAAAGAGGCGGGACTCGTCTGAAGAAAGGAAGCTTTTGCCGAAGCAGAAGCTATGGTTATAATAAATGTACAGAAGACCTCAGAAAATGGAAGACCTGCCGCAGGGGATGCCCCGGAGCGACGATGTTTCGGTGCTCTCCGAAGATGTCGCCGTCGGCAAAAAGGTCGCACCGAACAGATTGGTTTATCAGGCAATGGAGGGCTGCGACGGTACACGCTCGGGCAGTCCCGACGAACTTACCGTACGCCGTTACCTTCGATTCGCCGCAGGAGGCCCCGGGCTTATCTGGTTTGAGGCAACGGCGATATTGCCCGAGGGAAGGGCAAACCCGCGCCAGATGTGGCTGACCGAGAGCAACCGGGATAGCTTCGCTCAGCTTATCGAAAAGATCAAAGAGATATGCATGAAGGAAAACGGATACGAGCCGCTCGTGATCTGCCAGCTGACCCATTCGGGAAGACACTCGAAGCCTAACGGCTTCCCCGAACCGCTAATTGCCGTCAACAAGAAGATCTTTGAGGGCGAACATCCGCTCGGCAGTGATAGGGTTCTTTCGGATTCCTACCTTGACGCTCTGCCCGAAAGGTACGCTGCTTCGGCAAGGTTAGCGGAGTCTGTCGGTTTTGACGGAGTCGACGTCAAGGCGTGCCACGGATACCTTCTGTCTGAGCTTCTTTCGGCTTATGAACGTCCCGGCAGGTACGGCGGCGTGTTCGAGAACCGAGAAAGGCTTCTTATAGACTCGGTAAAGGCTGTCAGAGCCTCGGTCGGCTACGACATGATAGTCGCATCGCGATTCAACGCCTATGACGGTTATCCTTATCCTTACGGTCTCGGAGGTTCGGACATACCGGGAGTCCCCGATCTTACCGAGGCGAAGAAGGCTACCGCAGACCTTGTCGCCGCGGGCGCGGAACTTCTCAATGTCACGATGGGCAATCCGTATTACAATAATGAAGTCAATCGCCCGACTGTTTTTGCAAAGACCGAAGAACCGATTGCGAGCGCCGTCAGAATGATAAAGGGTGCGGGAGAGATCGCCGCGACCTGCAGGGGAATTCCCGTTGTTTCGACCGGTTGGAGCTTTTTCGGTGCGCTTGCCCCGAATGTCGCCGCGGGCTGCGTAAAAGCAGGGCTTTCCGCGATGGTTGGATTCGGGAGGCAGACATTCTCTTATCCCGACCTTGCGAGAGACATAGTGACGGGGCGGGGAATGAGGACTGACAGACTCTGCCTCACCTGCGGAAAATGCACCGAGCTTATGCGTGCGGGCAGTACGCCGGGGTGCGTCGTTTACGACAAAGAAGTATATCTGCCTCTTTACAGAGAAAAAGTAATGAAAAAAGGAGAAAGATCATGAAAGCATTTGTCGCCTGCCCCCACGGGGTGAATTTTGACACATTTTTTACGCCGGAAAATATAGCTCTTGCCGAGAGCCTCGGTGAGATCTGCTGGAAAGAAGGCAAAAAAAAGCTGACCGCCGACGACATAGATGCGAGAATAGCCGATTGTGATACATATATAACCTTCTGGGGCTCGCCTAAGCTCGACGAAGAGATCCTCGCCAGAGCGCCTAAGCTTAAGCTCCATACGCATCTTTGCGGAACCGTCGTGCCGGTAACGAGCGAAGCCGAGTGGGAACGCGGTGTAAGGGTAATTTGCGGAAATGATTGGTTCGCACGCTCGGTTGCAGAGGGAACGGTCGCCTATATCCTTGCCGCGCTGAGAGACATTCCTTACTTCAGCACAATGCTGAAGGGTGGAGAATGGAAAAAGCCGACCGATACCAATAGCGGTCTTTCAGGCAGAAAGGTCGGCATCGTAAGTTACGGTACGATCGCGAGATACCTTGTTCCGTTGCTCAAGCCGTTCGGATGTGATATCTCGGTTTACGATATAAAGCCTTTGCCAAAGGAAGATGTAAAAAAATATGGGCTGACACAGGTCAGCCTTGAAGAACTCTTTTCGGAGAGCGATATCATAACGCTCCATACGCCGCTGATCGACGCGACATACCACCTTATCGGGAAAGAACTTCTCGAAAGGATCAGACCCGGCGCACTCTTCGTGAATACCTCACGCGGAGCGGTCGTCGACGAGGCGGCGCTTGTAGAGGAGCTGGCAAAAGGACGGTTCCGCGCCTTCCTCGATGTGTATGAGAACGAGCCCGTGAAGGTAGGAAACCCTCTTCTTGAGCTTGACAACGTAATCATGATGCCCCATATGGCGGGGCCGACTGTCGATCTGCGGCAGGTGATAACGAAGAATCTTCTGCTTGAGAGCGCCGGATTTATCGACCGCGGAGAGCCACTTGCGCACGAAGTGCTTCGTGCCCGCGTCGAGCAGATGTCAAGAAGGTAACATTTATCGAAAAAGAGCCTCATGCGAGGCTCTTTTTTATTCGTAGAGTAGACGATTTGACGAT
>CALYSG010000100.1 GCA_945485605.1 uncultured Clostridia bacterium | reverse complement strand
AAGTAATCGCTCGCCGCAACGAAGACATATTTTCGATTTGTCTCTGAAAATTTCGGCATCCGACGCCAACCGTATGAGATATACCGAAACTCCGGCAGAAAGAAGTATACACAGCACGAGCGTAAGGGATTCGCGCGGCGAGATTGATCCGTTTTTCGAATTCAAAATAACGAGCATTGAGGAAAGACCCGAAAAGAAACCGAGAACAGCCGAAAATATGGAATTTATAAATCGGGTTATCGGAGTAAAGCCCGAGGCAAACACTGCGGAGACCGATATAATACCGGGGAGAGAGAGTCTGATGACTTCGGCAAACCTTTTTGACAGCTCGGCGGGTTCCTGTGTTTCTGTCGAAAGAAAAAACTTTATCATAACGGAGGTAAAGACCGATCGGTAGGTTTCATTTATCGCGTTTCCTAACATAACGCCTGCCGCGAGGAACAGAACGAATATCAGTATATATCTTACGATTACCCGTTGAAACGCGTATGAGGGCCTGTTACGTGCCGGCAGTTTTCCTATAAATGCGGGAGGTTGATTTCCTTTCATAGTAACACCGCTTCTTGCAAAAATTTCATAGAAATTATATGCTGAAGCGTATTTAAATATTACTTTATACGACCGTTTTTACGCGCCGCCTCCAATGCGATTATTGCAGCCGAGGCTGCCGACGGAAGGCTTCCCATAAATTCCCGACCGTATGGTATTCTTACATTTAGATCGGATAATTTCAGCAACGAAGACGATATTCCGCGTTTTTCGCCTCCGATAACGAATGCTGAAGGAGCAGAAAGATCCGCTTCAAACAGCGATTCGGATTCGCGGATATTTGCGCATATTATGCGATACCCGGAGGATTTCAGAAGGCTCACGGCATCTTCTATGCTGCCTGAAAACATCGGAAGAAGCTCGGAACACCCGGCAGATGACTTTGCAACCTTGCCGGCAGAGGACATCCAGTTTCTCTCCGGAAGAATTGCCGCATCGATACCTGAAGCGTAAAGCGAACGAACCGTATATCCGAAGTTATAGGGGTCTTCGATGCCTTCAAGTACGAAATAGAGTCCGTCGGGTTTTATTGCGGAAGGAGTGAGGCAGGGAAGTGTGCGTTCTCCGCAAACAGCCGCATAGTCTCCGTGAGAGGTGTCGCCGGTGAGTTTTTCAAGCTCTTCGGGCGTGCTCGCTGCAAGCTCAAATCCAATCTCCGACGATTTTGCGCGAAGAAACGACATCCTTCGCCGGTCGCGGGAGGCTCTGGACTTATCGAATAATACCCGAAATATTTTCCTTGAGGATGAAGGATAAAGCTCCGTCGCTTTGATAAGCGCAGAAATAGAGGTCATGCCTTCAAAAACGCACATTTGACTCTTAAATTCATCCATTTTGGTCATTTATCCTTTGTTTAAGTCATATATTTTATCAGAAAAACTGAATGAGAGGTGGCTTAACGGAATGATGTACATATCCGCCGGCAAGGAAAGGTGTACCGTTCTCGGAGCATATATTATTGAGAACAATGCAACCGTGAGAGTTGCGGCAAAACGTTTCGGGATCAGCAAGAGCACGGTTCACAAGGATGTGACTCAAAATCTGCGACGTGTAAACAAAGCAATGTATTTTGAGGTGAAGAAAATACTTGAGAAAAACAAGAGTGAAAGGCATCTGCGAGGCGGTGAAGCAACGCGCAAAAAGTATATAAGAAAGAAAGAAGAATCCTCAGTTGCAGACTGAACGACTTAACTTTTTGGGGATGCAGAAATTTACTATATTATTATAATATCAAAACATGGTGTTTGTCAATACGGATATTCGGCAAGACAATAAAATTTGCATTCGGGAGGTCAGAGAAGCACCGACATAGTGCCTGAGGCAAATTTATACAAAATGCAAATTTTGTATAAATCAGGGAAGCGGAACTGGGCATATATGCGCCATTGGTCTGAATGTTTTAAGCTCAAGGAGCGTATTTCACAAACATTCAATTAATTTGTCTTACTAAAAAACCACTTGCGAAAGCAAGTGGTTTTTTGGTGCCGGCGGCGGGGGTCGAACCCGCACGGTGTTGCCACCAACGGATTTTGAGTCCGTCAAGTCTGCCAATTCCATCACGCCGGCGGACTTTAGAATTATATCATAGACCTCGGCAAATTGTCAAGACTTTTTTCTTAATTACGGCTTTATTATTGGTGATTTTCAGTTTCCGCTTATTTTCTGTAATAAACATAGTACACGACGAGTGTTCTGTCGTTGCCTCCGTGCTCTTTATCCGGACCTCCGACAATGACTCCGTCCTTTGACAGCAATTCGGAGACTCTGAGATCGGCTATATCGGTTCTGAAAAGTATATCCTGCGATGCAAAGACTATCAGCTCGTCATTTCTTATTGCCATCGCTCCGTCTCTGCCTATGACCTCGTCAATACCGTCATTCTTACGTTCAGTGACATATTTTACATGATGTCCGACTATGCGTTCCGCCATTTCAAGGCGGTATGCGTAGCTTTCAGGATTCTTCCTTTTTTTGCCAAACCAAAGCATCAGCCTTTATCCTCCTCAAGTATTACCGAGGTGTCTGCTTCTACATCTATTAAATCACGGAAGCGCTTCCCTGTCAAAGCGTCGGTATAACGCCCTAAAATGGTAAATTTTACCGTTTTCTTGCCTCTGTTTGCGGCAATTATGACACGGTCATTGCCTTTTTTACGTTCATATACTATATATTTTTCTCCGTGTTCGATGAAGGAAAAAACCCCGCCGTCAAAAGCCTCGTGCCTGGTTCTTATATTGCCGAGAAGCTTGTAATGCTCGAGCAATTCGACATCCTCATGCCCCCATGGAAAAGGTTTTCTGCAAAACGGGTCATGATAGCCTTCAAGACCGGCCTCGTCTCCGTAGTAGACCGACGGAAAGCCAAAGACCGTGTACTGTATAACCGATGCGATTTTAAGCCTATTTACAGCCGTTCGGCGTTCATAGGCACTCATTTTCATTGACGCGAGCTTTGAGTTGTCGTATCCGATGTCCGGTTCGCCGCCGAGAACCGTAAGGATCCGTTCGGTGTCGTGAGTTCCTATGATATTCATAAGAGAATCGCAGACGCACCTCGGATACGATCCGTAAAGCTCGGTCAGCACGTCGTAAAGTGCCTCGGCGTTTCCTTCTTCGCCGGCAAAGGCAATTATTCCGTTTCTGACCGGATAGTTCATGACGCTGTCAAGCTGCAGCCCACGCAGATAGCGTCTTCTTTTTCCGTAAGATATCTTGTCGGCTGCATTTTCCCAGACCTCGCCAATGACTACGGCATTGCCGTCCGAAGCGGATTTGACTGATTTACGGAATTCGTCAAGAAATTCGTCGTTCAGCTCATCGGCTACATCAAGCCTCCAACCCGCAATCCCTTCGCGGATGTAATGCGCACCAACTCCGTCTTCTGATGTGAAGAAGTTACGGCAATCGGCGTTATTCTGATTCAGGCGCGGAAGTATTTTTATACCCCACCAGCAGTCGTATTCACCGTCGTCACGGAAGCTGTACCAGGTTCTGTATTTTGACTCAGGATTGCCGTACGCGCCTTTGCCGCCGTAGCTTCCGTTGCGGTCAAAGTATAGGCTGTCAGCACCGGTATGGTTGAAAACTCCGTCAAGAATGACCTTTATGCCGAGTTCCTTTGCCTTATTTAAAAGGTTATCAAACGCAACATTGCCGCCGAAACCGCTGTCAATATTCAGATAATTCCCGATATCGTACTTGTGGTTTGATCTCGCCTCAAATATAGGGCTGAGGTATATGACCCCTATGTTCAGCGATTTGAGGTATTCGAGCTTTTCTGCAATTCCCCAAAGATTTCCGCCGAAAAACACGTTGTTTTCAACATAAGCTCCGGCACGTTCGCCGTATTGAGGCAGCCCGTTTTCCCAGTCATCGTCTATGACGGCATCGCTTCGGTATGCGACCTTGCCGTCACCGCGCCTGAATCGATCAACAAATATGTGATACATGATCTTTCCGCCGATCCATTTCGGCGTTATGAAGTCTTCACGGTAAACAAGAAGTCTGAAACGGCAATCGTCGTTTTTTAAAAGTTCGAAATCAACATTGTTTATTGACGAAGTAAAGAGTGTGTCGGCACCGTTCGGGAAAAGAAAGGTATAATAAAGCAACCCGTCGGCGTTCCCGAGCAAGTCGGACGGGCATAAAGTTACTTCGAATATGTCGTTTATCCCGTCTCCCGAAATAAACGATGAAGCAATGTCGGTGTCGCTTCCTCCGTCGGGAGATATACGAAGAACGGGAGATGATGAAGCAAAGCTTCGCGGCATGATAATTCTGAATGTCAGCCTTGTACCGAGCGGGAACGCGCCAAATCGCGACGCGTCCTCGCCCTGTACTGTTTTCTTTATTTCAGGGATATTGTTATGCTCGATTATCATTTCTTGCGTGCCGTCGGTTCTGTAGTCACGGGCTTAATATGCCAGATATTGTCGGCATACTCCTTTATACTGCGGTCGGCGGCGAAATAGCCCGACGAAGCTATATTGATAAGTGATTTGCGGTTCCATGCCTTGCGATCGCGGTAGTCATCGGTGATCCGCTTGTGAGTTGTCTGATACGAGTCGAAATCGGCAAGGCACATATAGGGATCGGCGACGCCGTGACCTGAAATAAGGTAGGTTGAAATATCCGAGAAAGATTCTCCGGCAAAGCCGGTATTGAGATAATTGACGATCCGTGCGAGTTTTTCATTCCTTGCACAGTAGCTTGCGGAATTGTATCCCTGAAGCCAAAGGTCATCAACCTCCGAACAAGAAAGACCGAAGATATACATATTTTCTTCGCCCGCGGCGGCAAGCATTTCGGCATTCGCACCGTCGAGAGTGCCGATGGTAAGCGCACCGTTCATCATCAGCTTCATGCAACCGGTTCCGCTCGCTTCCTTGCCGGCAAGTGAAATCTGTTCTGAAATCTCTGCGGACGGTATCAGCGCCTCGGCAAGCGTTACATTGTAGTCCTCAAGGAATACGAGCCTGAGTTTTTCCTTTATTCTCGGATTCTGATCGATATCCTTGCCGATATAGCAGAGCAGTCTTATTATTTCCTTTGCCATCTGGTACCCCGCGGCTGCCTTTGCACCGAACAGGTAGGTCTGCGGATAAATGTCAAGATCCGGGTTGTCCTTGAGGTCAAGATATATACCTACGATATTGAGGGCATTCAGAAGCTGTCGCTTGTATTCGTGAAGTCGCTTGACCTGAACATCAAAGATCGAATGGGTGTCAAGTATAATCCCCGTGCGATCGTGAAGCAGTGACGCAAACCTTTTCTTGTTATTGTGCTTTATCGCGCGCAGCCTTTCGAGCACCGCGCTGTCATCGGCAAACTTTACGAATTCGGATAGTTCCTCGGGATTTTTGCGGTAGCCCTTCCCTATCGTTTCATCAAGCAACGCGGCAAGCTCCGGGTTAGAGTAGCATAGCCAACGGCGGTGAGCGATGCCGTTCGTTACATTTGTGAATTTTTGCGGAGTCATACGGTAGAAGTCCTTGAATACCTGATCCTCAAGTATCCGCGAATGGAGCTTCGATACGCCGTTGACGCAATGTGAACCGACGATCGAGAGATTCGCCATTTTTACTTGATTGTAGCTGAGAACAGCCATTTTTGAGATACGGTTCCAGTTGCCCGGGAAAGCTTCCCAAGCCTCGCGGCAAAACCTCTCGTTTATTTCATGAATTATCTGATAGATTCTCGGCAGTCTGAGTCTGAACAGATCTTCGTTCCATGTTTCGAGCGCCTCGGGCATTACCGTATGGTTGGTATAGGAAACGATCCTCGTAACATAGTCCCAGGCTTTGTCCCAGGGGAAACAGTATTCGTCTATGAGTATGCGCATGAGCTCGGGGATGCAGAGTGCCGGGTGTGTATCATTTATATGGATCGCAACCTTGTCCGGAAGATTTTCGAGCGTTCCGTATACCGCGATATGGTCTCGTATTATGCTTTGAACAGATGCCGAAACGAGAAAATACTGTTGGGTAAGCCGCAACAGTTTTCCCTCGTAATGATTATCTGAGGGATAGAGTAC
>CALYSG010000099.1 GCA_945485605.1 uncultured Clostridia bacterium | reverse complement strand
CTACCGGGTGTGCACTGCCGGCACGGTAGCCCTTTTTTGGGAAATTACGTTAAAACGATTGCAATTAAAACAGTTTTCTGATAAAATAATACATAGTTTACTTTTTTCCGTCCAAAGGCTTTTTCACGGGCGGAAAAATACATAAAAATTCAATTCTGAGAGGTATTTATGCGGAATGGAAAAGAAGCTCATCGAGCTGAGGAACATCAGCAAGTCTTTTGACGGCGAGACGGTGCTGCGCGGCATCGACCTCGATATTCACGACAGTGAGTTCGTTACTCTGCTCGGGCCATCGGGCTGCGGCAAAACAACGACCTTGCGGATCATCGGCGGCTTTGAGGCGCCGGATGAGGGCGATGTGATCTTCGGCGGGACAAGGATCAACGACGTCCCGCCGTACAAGCGCAGAGTAAACACCGTATTTCAGCGGTATGCGCTTTTTCCACACCTTAACGTATTTGACAATATAGCCTTCGGACTTAAGATCAAGCGTCCGAAGCTGAAAAAATCCGAGATAACCGAAAAGGTTACGGATATGCTCGCGCTCGTGAACCTCAAGGGTTTCGAAAAGCGCCACGTCTCTACCCTCTCGGGAGGTCAGCAGCAGAGAGTCGCCATCGCGCGCGCGCTGGTGAATCAACCCGAGGTCCTTCTGCTTGACGAGCCGCTCGGCGCGCTCGACCTGAAGCTCCGCAAGGATATGCAGAAGGAGCTTAAGAGCATCCAGAAACGAACCGGGATAACCTTCATCTACGTCACCCACGATCAGGAGGAGGCTCTCACGATGTCAGACACCGTGGTCGTTATGGCTGACGGTAAGATCCAGCAGATCGGAACCCCGACAGATGTTTACAACGAGCCTCAGAACGCCTTTGTCGCAGACTTTATCGGCGAGAGCAATATCCTTGACGGTGTGATGATCGCCGACAGGTCGGTAAGGTTCGCAGGACACACCTTCGAGTGCCTTGACGGAGGCTTTGCCGAAAACGAGCCGGTAGATGTCGTTATCCGCCCCGAGGACGTTGACGTCGTGCCCGTCGAGCGAGGTATGCTGTCGGGCAAGATAACCTCCGTGATCTTCAAGGGCGACTACTACGAGATCATAATTGATGTGAAGGGCTTTAAGTGGATGCTCGAGACCTCCGATTTCGTCGCGGAAGGCAGCGTTATCGGACTTGAGATAGTCCCCGACGCCATTCACGTTATGAAAAAATCCGAATATTCGGGCAGATTCGGCGACTACTCGACATACAGCGAGGAAGCCGAGCATCTTTCCGACATCGTATCCGACGAGGAAGCCGCGGCGGAAGCCTCCGACTCCCCGGATACCGATGAGTCACTCTGACGGAGGTGCCGCGCCGTGAATCTCTCAAAAGAAAAACCTCCGCTCGTTAAAAAGAAGAAAACGAAGAAGAAAGGCAACCTTCTCGCTGCCTTCCTCGCCGCACCTCACATCGTATGGACGGTGCTGTTCATCGTCGTCCCCCTGATCTTCGTGGCGGTCTACGCCTTCACGGACAGGCAGATGAACTTCACCTTCGACAACATTCTCGACTTCTTCACCCCGGAAAAGCTCTACATACTCTGGAGATCGGTAAAGCTCGCCCTCATCGCTACGGTGATCTGCATACTGATAGGATACCCCGCGGCTTACTTCATTTCGAAGGCAAACCCGAGAACACAGAGACTGCTCATCCTGCTCATAATGCTCCCGATGTGGATGAACTTCCTGATAAGGACCTACGCATGGATGGTCATTCTCCAGAACAAGGGCATAATAAACTCGATCATCGGACTTATCGGACTCGGCCCATTCAAAATGATAAATACCGAGGGCGCGGTCATAGTCGGTATGGTCTATGACTTTCTGCCCTACATGATCCTTCCTATCTATTCGGTCATGACAAAGCTCGACACGCGCCTTATCGAGGCGGCTGCCGACCTCGGTTGCAACGGCTTCGGGGTGCTGACAAAGGTCATAATCCCCCACAGCCTTCCGGGAGTCTTCTCGGGCATCACGATGGTATTCGTACCTTCGATATCGACCTTCTATATCTCGCAGAAGCTCGGCGGAGGAAAGTTCTTCCTGATAGGCGACCTTATAGAATCGCAATACAACGCCAACAACATTCACGCCGCGGCGGCGATCTCTCTCGTGCTGATGCTGATAATCCTTGCCAGCATGGCGGTACTGAACCACTTCAGCGACGACAGCGAAGGGGGGTTCATACCTTGAAAAACGGAAAATACAGGAACCGTAACGGTGCCGTCGGCATAATCTATCTTGTAGCCGTCTTTATCTTCCTCTTCGCCCCGATAGCCGTACTGATATATTTCAGCTTCAACTCGGGCAAGAGCACCGCGGTAATGGAGGGCTTCTCGCTCAGATGGTATGAGGAGCTGTTCCGTGACGAGATAACCCTCGGTGCGCTGAAGAACACATTGATCCTTGCCGTCTGCTCGACACTTATCTCGACCGTCGTAGGCACTGCGGCGGCTTACGGCATCAGCCGCATGAAAAAAAGGTATATAAAGTCGCTCGTCATGAGCGCAACGAATATCCCTCTCATGAATCCCGATATCATAACCGGTATATCCCTTATGCTTCTCTTTGTCTTTGCCGGAACGCTGATAGGACTCGACCCTATCCTGAGCTTCCGGACGCTGCTCATATCGCACGTGACCTTCAGCCTGCCCTACGTCGTGCTGTCGGTGCTCCCGAAATTCAGACAGATGGACAGATCTCTCCCGGAGGCGGCGCTCGATCTCGGCTGCACCCCCGTTCAGTCATTCTTCAAGGTCGAGCTGCCGGAGATCCTTCCGGGCGTTTTCACGGGTGCGATCATGGCGTTCACGCTCTCGCTCGACGACTTCGTTATAAGCTATTTCACGAAGGGCAGCGACTTTCAGACCCTGCCGATCCTCATATACAGTATGACGAAAAAGACGGTCACGCCGAAGATCTACGCCCTTGCCACAATAATCTTCATCACGATATTGCTCCTTCTCATTCTCTCGAACGTCATAAGCGCGAAGGATGAAAGGAAGCATATAAATAAGTTGAAAAAGCAAAGAAAAACAAAAAAAGGAGAAAACCTGAATTGAAAAAAAGAATCATCGCGCTCATCCTTGCCGCGGCTCTCGTAATCCCCGCCGCGCTTGCACTCTCCTCCTGCGGAGAAAAGTACGACTGCGTGCTCAATGTCTACAACTGGGGTGAATATATGTCGATCGGAAACGACCCCGAGCTCCTCAACGTTCCGAAGGCATTCGAGGAATACTACTACAAGACCTACGGCGTAAGAGTCAAGGTCAACTACGACACCTACGCCTCAAACGAAGACCTTCGCGCAAAGCTCGAATCGGGTGCGATAAACGTCGACGTGATAATCCCCTCCGACTATATGATCGAATATTTCGTCAAGCACGATATGCTCGAAAAGCTCGATTTCTCGAATATACCGCTGTTTGAGACCTCTATCGAAGAGGGCTTCAGAAATCTCTACTATGACCCGACGAATGAATACTCGGTGCCCTACACCTACGGAATGGTCGGCGTCATATACGACGCGAACACCGTGAAGGCGGAGGATGTCGCGGCGAAGAACTGGGACCTTATGTGGAATCCCGCATACAGGGACAAGATCGTACAGTTCAACAACCCGCGCGATGCCTTCGGTACGGCGATGTATAAGCTCGGCATTGATGTAAACACCACCGACAAGGCTGATTGGGACCGCGCCGCCGCAGAGCTTAAAAAGCAGTTTGCCGATGTCTCCTGCTGCTACTACATGGACGAGATCTTCAACGCCATGGAAAGCGGAGAGATGGCTGTCGGTGCATACTACGCCGGCGACTACTTCACCATGAGAGACGAACAGGCAGATGGCGTAGACCTTCAGTTCTACTATCCCGAGGCAACGAACCTCTATGTCGATGCCATTTGCATACCGAAGGGCGCGAAGAACAAGCTCGTAGCCGAGAGATTCATAAACTTCCTTCTCTCGGAGGAAGCCGCCGTCGCAAACGCAGAGACTACCTACTACGCCTCGCCGAACAAGACGGTATACGAGAACGAAGCGTATAAGGAATACCTTGGAGACGCCTACGACGTTCTCTATCCCGAGGGCTTCAACTTCTTTGAAGCCTTCAAAAAATACGCATTCAGAAACCTCAACGATGAGATGCTCGACTATATGACGGGGCTCTGGAACAGCGTAAAGACTCACTGAGCAATGATCTTCCGAAAGGACTGACTTAAATTATGGGAAGAAAAATAGCAAACAGTATTCTGACGGCTCTTCTTCTTATAGGGATCGCAACGGTGTTGCTTCTCTGCGGGCTCGGAGTTATCGCATGGAGCAACGTATTCGTCGATGGCTGGTGGGTGATATTCATTATCATTCCTCTTCTCTACGGAGTCGTGAACGATTTCTTCTCGAAGAACGTGCTCGGAATAATCAACTCCGTTATATTTTCCGGCGACCTCATATTCCTCTTCGTCGCGGTGTTCGTATTGCGCTGGAGCTGGGGAAAGGCTGCCGCGGTATTCGGAGCGGTCCTGCTCATCAATATCGCGCTCAGGATCATCTTCTCGCCCTTCGTTCGTAAGGAAAAGAAGAAAGATAATACCTGCTGCCAAGCCGAGTGGACGTCATGCGACGGGGACGGCGAGGACGAGGTGAAATTCGGCGCAAAGGATTTCAGCTACGCCGGAAGAGAGTTCACCGGTACCGAGCTTAACGTGGCGTTCGGCGCCTCGAAGCTCGACCTCTCGACCGCCGAGATCGTAAACGACGCCGAGATAAAGCTCGAAGTAGCATTCGGAGGAGTCGAGATAATCCTTCCCGCCGGAGTATCGGCGGAAAACAGATGCTCGTCCTTCTGCGGAGGCGTCAATATCCGGCAGGGGCTTGAGCCCGTCGCCGGATGCCCTACGGTGATACTCACCGGGAAATGCTCCTTCGGCGGCGTCGAGGTCAAAAGAAGCAAAAGCTGAACCGCTTATGAAAGGCGCGGGGCAGACGCCCCGCGCCTGTTTGAGATTTCGGGAAAGAGAGGTAAGCTCAATGAAGATCGCAGTCATTTACGCAACGAAGACAGGCACTTCCCGCGAGTGCGCCGAAAGGCTCGGCAACTGCCTTCAAAGGCACGAGGTCAGCCTCTTTGAGCTCGGCAAGGACAATATCCCTTCCCTTTCGGACTTTGATACCGTCGTGGCCGGCGGCGCGGTGAGGTTCGGAAAGGCAGATAAAAGGCTTCGCCGCTTCCTTAAAGAAAGAAAAGACGAGCTGAATACAGCACGTGCGGGATATTTCGTCTGTTGCGCCTTTGCGGACCTCGCCGAAGAGTATATCAAGGACACTTTCGGGGCAGAATTGCTCGGGAGGGCGATCTTCGCGGCAAACTTCGGCGGCGAGCTTAAAACATCAAAGCAGAAAAATATCTTTGCAAAGCTCGCAGTCCGCGCGATGATAAACGATATAGAGGAAAACGGCGACTCGGACGACGAAAGCGAGGCGCGCGTGATGCCGGGGATCGTTCCCGAAGCAATAGCCGGCGCGGCGGAAAAGATCACAAAAACAAAGGGGTGACTTTATCCTTCGCACGAAAAAGAAAGCTCTGCAAAAGGGGGCCGGGAGAAGAAGAAGACTCAAATAGCCCCCGCAAGCTGAAAAGAACCGGCGTCATGCCCGAGGACTTCACAGACAAAAAGGTCGAAAAGGCAAACCCAAGTGCCGAAAACAGTAAATTTACAATAAATTTCGGCGCCTGTATTTGTGCACAATCACGAAAGAAAAAACTTGACAAAATAAGCGCGATGTGGTAAGATAATAAAGTACGTGACGACCCATTAGCTCAGGCGGTAGAGCACTTGACTTTTAATCAAGGTGTCCGGGGTTCGATTCCCCGATGGGTCACCAACGAAATAAGGACACGGTTTACCGTGTCCTTATTTTGTTGAGATCCGGAGGGATCGAACCCCCGCAAGTTGCGAAGAGTGCGACGGAAGGTATGTCTTGCGATATTTTCGGCGGAATGTTCGGAGAAAGCAGAGCCTCACCGCAACTGCAGCAGGTTATTTCCCG
>CALYSG010000098.1 GCA_945485605.1 uncultured Clostridia bacterium | reverse complement strand
AAAAAGGCATTTGAAGATTGTGCAAAGGACACAAACAAAAAATCGGACTTGCACTCATCGCTGCGAAAAGCATATGAACGGGGAAGGGAAGGAGATAAAAAAACTCTTGACAGAGGCTTGCGTTTGGTGTAAAATAGAATAGTATCAATAGGTATAGCCTGTATTCGCAAGGAGGGAATTTTTCCTATGAGAAAAAAACTGTTGTGCCTTACTTTGGCACTTCTTATGATCGTTCCGATATGCCTTATGGCGGGTTGCGGTCTCAACTTCGGGGGGGAGTCGACCGATACTACCGGCAGTGCAACAAGTGAGGCAGACCAGACGACCGAAACGCTTACCATGTTCCTTATCACGGAGCGCCATGTGCCGACAGCCGCGGAGCTTGACAAGATAAAGACAGAGAAGGGCGGGGATTCCGCCGAATACAGAGAGGCGTACAACGTCCGCCAATCGTATCAGCGCGTTGCCGCCGAGATCGACAAGATAACGAAAGCAAAATTCAGGACCCATCTCGTCGTTTCCTTCTATACCGAGGAGGAATATGAGGTCGTCGAGAAGCTGATGGAATATCAGGCAAGAGAAAAGCTGATCAGGACCGAGGCAAAGGATAAGCTCAAGGCATACACCAAGAGAATGAAGGCGTTCGGTATCAAGGACACCGCCCAGATAAGGGAAATGTTCTACAAGGATTATCCTCAGTACGCATCCTATTCCGAGGCGATAATCGACCCCGATGACACCGTCGTCACCGAGGCGGAGACGATAAAGAACGAATACGGTATCGCGGAGCTCAAATACCCCGACGCCCTGCCGAATCAGGTAGACATCATCTGCGTCTGCGGCTACGATAACTATCAGAGATATATAAAGAACGGCTGGCTCGCCGAGCTTGACGAAGAGCTTTCGGGTACTTCAAAGGCTATACTTACCTATGTCAACGATAAATTCATGGATGCCGCGAAGAGCGGAGATGTGACCTACGGTGTTCCCAACAACAAGGCGATAGGCAACTATAAATACCTTCTCATAAACAAGGAGCTCTTCGATTTTTACCAGTATAATATACAGAGCATATCCTCTGTCTCGGATGACTACGTTCTCGACTTTCTGAACGAGCTTCAGCAGCAGAACGAGGCGATGAAGGAAGATCCGACGTATACTCCCGTTCTGCCCTTCGTTGCAAAGGAGGAAGACCTTACCGAGGCAAACGTGCTCTACTGGGCTCTCAACTACGAATATACCGCGGTCGAGAACTTCGAGTCCTACGACAGCAGCAAGACCTACTATCACCGCGACGAATACGGCGAATATCACAGAATATACCTGAAGCCCGACGAAACGATATCCTATTATAAACCGAAGGCTACCGAGGCGAAGAACCTTACCGAATTCAAGAGCGGAGTAAAGTATTACACGAAGGATTCCTACGGCTTCTATCATGAGGAGACCGAATTCAAGGCGGGCACGAAATATTATACCATCTCCGGATATACCGAGGTAAAGAAGCTCAAGGAATTTGACAAGAATACAGTCTACTTCCTCAAGAGCGGCTCGGCGTATACCCAGATAATAACCGACAGAAAGGTTCTCAACCGCTTCACGGTCGAGAGCGCATCCCTTGACCGCGACAGCTTCTCCATTCTCGGCACGAGCCTTCCGAAGGCAGCCGACGAGGGGCAGCGCGTTCCCGTACGTACGATCACGTCAAGCGCGGATTTCACGAGCCAGAATGTAAGGTTCCTCGACCTTAAGTCTTCCGGTCTCTACACCGAAGGTGATATCGAGGCGCTTCATAAGGAAGGCAAGCAGGTAGGTATGGCGATACTCAACGGAGGCAAGGACCTTGAGGTAACTCTCGGAAAAGACTACTATATGGTCGTTCTCGAATATCCGAAGGCTTATGCGACCGAGGTCTGCGAAAACCTCTTCGCCGTGAGCGCGTCGTCCGTCGACCTTGCGAGAAGCATGAAGATAATAACATATCTGACGACCAACCCCGCGTTCCGCAACCTTATCCAGTACGGCGTTGCCGGTTACGACTACAACACCTCGACCACGGTCGTCGGCGGAAGAACTTATACGACGATAAGCAGACTCAACGACTATTACCGTATGGATATAAACAAGACCGGTAATACCTTCATAGCCTATCCCGAGGAAAATATGATCTACAACATCTGGGATTACGGCAAACAGCAGAACCGTGACGCGAAGTATGACGTTCTCATGGGCTTTGACGTAAACGAGTATGTGCAGACGATCGACTTCTCTCTCTACGACCGTGTGAAATACTACACCGAGATCTATGAGCCGAAGTTTGCCGCCTGCAAGACCTCCGAAGAACTGAAGGAAGTCATCTCGGAAGCAAACCTGGCACTCAACTCCGATCCCCTTATCAGAATGGCTACCGATGAGGGCAACGAGTTCGGACTCTTCTACAACTACTTCATATGGTATGAAGGAATGGGATACGTCGTCGACTGACCCGGGCGTAAAAAGCAAATAAATACACAGAAAGATTCCGGAGCAACCGGGCGGTCGCCCGGTCGCTCCGGAATCTTATTATAAAAGGATATGAAGAAACTTTCAAACTATTCGGCAATACTGTGGGACTTCAACGGGACTCTTTTTGACGATGTGGACGCGGGGATCGCAAGCGTAAACACGTTGCTTGCCGCACGCGGACTGCCGACGATCCCCGACCGCGAATATTACAGGGAGGTCTTTGGCTTTCCGGTAATCGGATACTACGAAAAGCTCGGATTCGACTTCAAGAAAGAGAGCTTTGATAATGTCGCCGTGGAATGGATTAACGAATACAACCGAAACTCGGCTTCATCGGGGCTATGCGCGGGTGCTTCGGAGCTGCTTGAATATTTCAAAAGGGC
Source organism: uncultured Clostridia bacterium (assembly GCA_945485605.1). Taxonomy (GTDB): domain Bacteria; phylum Bacillota; class Clostridia; order Oscillospirales; family CAG-272; genus RGIG3994. Next base: position 3,219 of record CALYSG010000098.1, on the reverse strand, counting down.
GGGAATACGGCAATACGTCATCTCGGCGACCGAAAAGACGATGCTTGAACGTCAGCTCGGCGATATAGGCATCTCGGAATACTTTACCGACGTGTACGGACTCGGAAATATACACGCGGGGAGCAAGGCGCTTATCGCGGGAGCATGGCGTGACCTTCACCGCAACGATACGGCGCTTTTCATAGGTGACACGACGCACGACGCCGACGTTGCGGAGCATATCGGAGCCGACTGCGTGCTTTGCGCCGCCGGGCATCAGTCAAGGGCGATTCTTGAGACCTGCAACTGTTGCGGGGTTATCGACCGACTTGAGGACATCTTCGGTCTTCCGCAAAAATGAATTTTTAACGGCAAAGATGCCGGGAAAGGATATTTCATGAAACGGATATTTTCAGCTGTCTGCGCGCTTATTATGCTTATCCTTTGCTTTACCTCCTGCAGCGTGACCGGAAACGGCACGGACACGACAGATGCCGTTACATCCGATCAGAGCGAAAAAATCGACACGGATGCTACCGAACCGCAGAAGCCCGAGGAGATCAGCTCGGAGGATCTGACAAAATTCAGCATAGTCAGACCTCAGCGCTCGAGCGTCGATCTCATCGATGCCATGCGCAGCATACACGACAAGATCAAAGAACTCTACGGCGTTGACCTCAACGTCTGCGACGACTTTTACCGTGAGGATGATCCAAACTTCCCGATGGGGGAATATGAGATAGTTCTCGGGAATTCCGACCGTCCGGAGACGAAGGCTCTGCTGTCCGAGCTTCGCTACGGCGACTACGGCTACCGTCTTTCCGGCAACAGGCTCGTTATAGCGGGACATACCGACGATACGACTCTGAAGGCGATCGAAAAATTCATCGAGGATTTCCTTACGTCGAAACGTGACGACGGAAAATTCTTCGCGGGCGAGCCTTACGTTTTCACCGACGAATACACCTTTGACGAACTCAAGCTGAACGGCGTGGCGATAAACGAATATACGGTAGTATACGCAAGGGGCTCTTCCGCCGGAAAGACAGCGGCGGAGACTCTTTATCGGAGCGTGATAGACCTTTCCGGATACGTGATGCCGTTATCGACAGAGGCGTCATCGGAGGGACATAATATACTTATCGGCGACGCGCAGTCCGTGACCGACGCAATGAGAGCCGAAAGGGACAGCTTCATCTCGTCGAGCACCGCGGCACAGGAGCCGAACAGGTTCTACATTGCCTTTGACGGGAAGGACATATGGATCTACTCCGAAAGCATGGCGGGACTTTGCGCGGCGGTGCAAAAGCTCGTGTCCTCCGTGAAGGTCGAGGGCAGCTGCGGTACTCTTTCGGTCGAGGGTAAGCGAGTCGAAGCCTTCGGCAACGAGGAAAAGCTCAGCGTTATGAGCTTCAATATCCTAACTTCCGCGCCCGATGAGGCAAGGAAAAACCGCGTAATTACAATGATCCTCAAATATATGCCCGATACGTTCGGCGTTCAGGAGGCGTCTCCGAACTGGATGCGCATTTTCAAGAACAGCGATCTGATGAAGTATTACGACTATGTCGGAGTCGGAAGGAACGGCGGCGACGTCGGGGAATACTCCGCGGTGTTCTACAGGAAGGATAAGTTCAAGCTGCTCGACAGCGGCACGAAGTGGCTGTCCCCGACACCCGATACGCCGAATACCAAGTACGACGATTCATCTTATCCGAGGATCATGACCTACGCCCTGCTTGAAGACAAGGCGACCGGGAAGCAGCTCTTACACGTGAACACGCACCTTGAGCACACGAGCTCGGCTCCGAGAGAGAAGCAGATAAAGGTACTGCTGCGCGAAGTGGCAAAGCTCGGGAATTACGCAACCATTATAACCGGAGACTTCAATGACCAGCGCACAAGTAATGTGTATTCGGCGGTGACGGGAGCCGGATATCTTGACGCCGCGAAGGCAGCCGAGGTACCGGATACCGGCATTACCTTCCCGAAATCGGAAAAGGTACTTGATTACGTATTCTTCACACCGACCTCGATCTACGCAAAGAGCTTCAGGGTCTGCTCCGAGAAGATAGACGGCGAACTTCCGTCCGACCACTACCCCGTTTTCTGCGAGTATTGCATATATTAAGTCATTCCCGACAGCTGTTTTATGTAAATAGCTCAACATATGAAAAAACGCCTTGAAGCCGTTTACCCGGCTTCAAGGCGTTTTCGGTCAATCCTCGTATGCGGTATCTACAGTGAGAGCTTTCAGATCTTTTTCCGAGAAGCAGGTCAGGGGATCGGTCTGAATATCCTTGACCGTGACCTCGAAATGCAGATGCGGCTCTTCGGCTACCTCGAGAAGGGCGCTGTCACCGACGTTTGCGATCTTGTCACCCGCCTTGACGGTCACGCCCTCTTTGATTCCCTCGGGAAGGGTGTCGGAGAGGTTCTTGTAGACCGTCACGGTGTCGCCCGAATGCTCGAGCGCGAGGCAGTAGCCCATCATAGGATCCTTCCAGATCTTTCTGACCTTGCCGTCTGCGGCGGCGAGGACAGCGGCACCCTCCTCGGTCGCGATGTCAACGCCGAGGTGTACGCGGTAATCGTTCATTGTGAGGGAGAAAACCTGGACCTTTGAGTCGTGCTGCTTGATGACCTTTCCGGAAACGGGAAGGGAAAGCTCGGGGACCTCGTTGCCCGTGGGCTTCGTGCCGCCGGGGAGCGGTACCTTCGTGCCGTCATCGGGCTTGTTTTCGGTCGTTCCGGTGTCTTTGTTTTCGGTCGTTCCGGTGGTATTCGGGTCCTTTGAGGGGACTTTACCGGTGTTGTTCTTTGCGCGGTTGGCTGCCGAGACGGCTCCGATGACTATTGCCGTGATCACAAGAATGACTACGAGCGAGATATAGAGTGCGCGGCTGACCTTGGGGTCCTTGAGGGTCTGATAAAATTTTGAATTTTTGAATTTGTCCGACATTTTGTGTAACTCCTTGTTTTTTTGTTGTCTGCTAATATTATTGCCCGCGCTTTCCGGGTTATACAGTAAAAGGCAAAAATACTTTCCCGACTTGACAAAAATCCTTTGATGGGATAAAATGAGGAAAGAAAACAAAAGGGGGATATTTTAATATGAAGAAAATCCTTTGTGCAATTCTTATGCTTTGCCTGACGCTTCCGACATTTGCCGCCTGCTCGGCAGGTGGGGAGGGGAATATCACCGACTCATCGAATGTCGATACCACCGATACGGGGGAG
>CALYSG010000097.1 GCA_945485605.1 uncultured Clostridia bacterium | reverse complement strand
CCCTTTTTCGGATAAATATTTTTCTTTTCCTGAGTCGGAGCGTTGCGGGAGCTGCGCAATGCCCGACTTTATGAGATAACCTATCAGTTTTCTTATCTCGCGAAAGACGAGCTCTCTCTTCTCCGGCTCGATCCTTGCAAGCGATTTCCAGAGCAAAAATCTGTCGCTTGCAAAATCGGTTAAAGTGTGTGCGTTATCGGAGGTAAGAATATCATATATCGCATCTGTGATCGCGCGACGTGTCGCCATATCCTTGTCCTCGATCCATGCGTTTACTGCGCGGCTGAGCTCCGACGCCTGCTTTGTCAGTCCGGAGCGACGGATAAAATGCCTTCCCCTCACCTGCCAAAGATAGCAATTGTGTTGAGTAACACCGGACTTTTCGCTGCTGATGACGGAAAAATTGTCGTCGTTTGTCAGAAGCATTCCGACCACGGATTCCTGCGGGACGAGCTTCAGCACTCGGTCTCGGATCTCAAGATATTCCGGCGATTGCAAAAAACCTCCCGAAAAGCCCGGGCCGTCATTGTTGTAGACCCTGACTATACGTTTCTTCACCGACGGATCACACTTTGCCGAGGCGTAAACGGCAAGGTTCCCGCCCTTGCTGTGACCACCGACGCGCAATCGGCTATCGGGAAATGCTTTTCCGATACGCTTAAGGTAAAGAACCGCGCTTTTCTGACACGGCACCTCATCCGAGGACGCCATGTTGAAGTCCTCCTTCCATCCGACCAGCGTATCATCTGTGCCTTTGAATGCAATAAATACCGTACCGTCGTTCATCTCTGCGGTGAAGGCGGCAAACTGCTCCTGATCCTCATAGCTGAGACGATTCACGTATCCCGAAAGCTTTGCATCGTGAAACCGACGGCTCTTCGCCATAAGAGTCACCATCTTCCTTATGTCTTCACCGGCAATTATCGCGCAGTAGCTCTTCTTTATATCGTTCCGCACGTCAAAAAAGGTCTTGACAGCGTCCGATAATTTTATGCCTTCGCCGCCCACGGCTTCGGGAATTATTCCCTCCATATTAAGATAACTGATGAAAACGAGCAAGGCTCCGTCAACCTCGTTGAATCCGGATTGATCAAAGGTCAGATCACCCCGCCATACAAGGTAGTCATTCATATTCGGCATAAGCTTTCCTCCGTTTCCCAGAAGTTTTTTTCGCCCGTCATATCTTCCTTATGCAGTCGGCAAAGGTATCACGGTCACAGGCAGCCGTCCCGCGGATCATTTCGGCAGAGCCACCGCCCTTGCCGCAAATCAAGGCGTTTATGTCGCGCGACATCGACCTCAGATCTCTCGTGCGGCTTACCATACAATAGCGGTAGTTCATATCCTCACCCGAAAAAGCCGCACATATACCACCGCATTTCTCAGCCGCAGCTATCGCAAATCGCATCAGCTCATCGGTTCCGAGGTCGGGCTCGAACAGACAAAGGTTGCCGTCAGTCGGCTCAATCGACTCGACCTTGAGCGCGAGAAGCTCATCACGAAGGCGGGCACACCTTGCGCGACATGCGGCGAATTCCTCTTCGAGATGTAAAACCGCCGCATCGACCTTCCCCTGAGGCGAAGAAAGCCGTGTTGCAATCGACCTCACAGCCTCGTATTTCGCGTTGTAATCATCGAGCGCGTCGAGTCCGCACTGAAGATGAACTCTCACGCCGCCTTTATATTTGACAGAATCAAGTATCTTTATTATCCCGATCTCGCCCGTGTGAGAAAGATGCGGTGCACAGCAGGCACAGACGTCAAAGCCCTCGACGGTGACTATACGTATCTTCCCCGTGAGTACCTTCTTACTTCTGTAATGAAGTGTCAAAAGCTCCTCATCCGAAGGATAGGTCGCCGTTATCCTCATATTCTTTATCACAGCAAGGTTTGCCTCATATTCGACCGTGCGAAGTGCATCACGATCAAGGAATCCGTCGTAGTCTATCGTAATGTCCTCGCTTCCCATGTGGAATCCGACATTGTTCAGCCCGTACCTGCGATTGACTATCCCCGATACTATATGCTCGCCGCCGTGATTCTGCATAAGCCTCAGCCGACGCGTAAAGTCGATCACAGCGTCGACCTTATCGCCTGCTTTGAGAGGAGCTTCGGTAATATGAAGCACCTCATCTCCCGATTCTTGCGTATCGACGACTCTTGCATCGCCGATATGACCCGTATCGCCCGGCTGTCCTCCGCCCTCGGGAAAGAAAACCGTCTCTTTAAGTATTACGGCAAACTTACCGTCCCCGTAAGGCTCGCACGAAATCACCTCTGTGCTCACTCGGTCGGCATAGCTGTCCTCGTAATAGAGCTTACGTGTCATTTTGTCCTGTATCTCTTTCCGGTTTCGTTCAGATACAGGCTCATAGGCAAAGGCCAGTCGGTCTGTATTATGTCAAAGCCGTTATCGGCAAGCCAGCCCCAACCGAGCGCAGGATCCTTTATCAGCGAATTATCGTCCGAATGTCCCGCCGAGAGCGGTACGCGGTAATTGTAAAGTATCGCATTCCCCCAGAGCAGATAGCCCTCGTTCTTAAGCTTATCGCGGAATTCGGCGGTACCTACCTCGCAGGTCTCGGTGAAGAAAACAAGCTCGGCTCCAATATAGTTGATCTTCCTGCGTTTAAGCTCATCGTGCCACTCGCCGCAGGTGTTCTTATAGATAGGCATAAACATTATCTCGGGAGCAAACTCCTCGAGAACATCGGCAACATGAGGCTTCGGTGCGGATTTGACGACTATCTGGTCCTGAATACCATGTCTGCGGATCGCCTGCGATATCTCCTTCGGGAAATCCCAGAATTTATCGACATTGATATAACATCTGCCCTTGAAGGTCTCGCAGACCTCATCAAAGGTGCATAGCGTCCATTCGGTCTGTGTGCGGTCGTAGTTTACGTACCGCAGAACGCTTCTTACCTGGTCAAGTGTATAGTCCCTTATACTGCCGCAGAAGCCGAGGTGGTCGCGCTCTTCCTTCGGATGAAAGATAACGAGCTGACCGTCAGCCGTCATATTGAGGTCGACCTCGATCATATCCGCGCCGTGCTTAAGAGCTATTTCGTAAGCCGGCATTGTATTACAAGGTATGTTTCCTCCGGAAGCCCCACGGTGAGCCGCTATGATGATTTTTTCTTTGCAATCGTTGATAAGATTCATTTTTCAGTTTCCTTCCCCCGTATCTCTTTTCGGTCCGTATGCGATTATTACGGTATTTACAACGGTTCTCGAGCTTCCGTCGCTCGGTTTATTTACCGTTTTGTAGCTGTCTCCGTTAAGATTTACCATCTCTGCAGAGCCTCCTCCGTCAAGGAGAAAAGCTGTCTTTATGCCGAGATCGGCACATAGCTCATCAAGAGCCGATATCTTCACACCCGTGCTCCAGCTGCTCTGTCTTCCGTCGCAGGTTATCATAACGACATTTCCGTTGTCCTTTATTCCGAGGATCGAAGCCGGATAAGCCGTATTATCCTTCGAGCCTTGCGATCTTCCGTCTATTATTACCGGGATATGTCCTCCGACAGCGTTCTTCATATTCTGCCAAAGTGCATCGTTACCCATCTTATCGGTGACCTTGAAGCTGACCTCGACCGTATCTCCGACAGTGTATTTTTCGAGAAGCGACTTCTTTGTACCGCGGGCGGTTAGGATAATATAGTTTGCCTGCATATCGTATTTCTTCCCGCCGGGCTCTGTGATCGCTATAACCTTCCCCTTTACCGTTTCTCCGTGGCGCACGGTGTAGTCTCCGCCGCAGTCTATCACGATCTCAAAGGCGTCCGAAAGTGAATAGTTCGATGTGCTGTATATGTCGGAATAGACCATCAGCGCATTGTTTGCGGGAAGTCGGTTGAGTCCGTCCGCACTCGCCGTAAGCCCCTTCGATGCGTTTTTCACCGAAATATTGAGCTGAGGATTTCCGAGAACTGCTCTTCCGTCCTCGGTCACTCCGAACGAGTAAAAGTCACCCTCGTAAGGTGTTTCGAGCTTTGAATGTGACGATGTTATTATCTCACCGTCGTAAATGTTGAAGCCGCGCGGTACTGTCAGCGATTTCGTCACGACGGGGTCGGAGCAATCCTTATAAGTCGTGCCCTTTCCCTCTATCCTTGCGTGGGCATACGATACCATCCAAAGGTCACCGTTCACCGCCGAGATCGCCGTAAGTCCCCTGTCGTTTTCCGCATTGAATTTCTTCACTGTATTTCCGACGGTTACGAGCTTGTTTGCCGTCGTTCCTCCCTTTGTCACGCAAAAATAAAGGTCAGGCTGCTCTGGATCAAATTCGACAACCGTGAATTTCTGAAGACCGTAGGGCGAATCCGACGGCAACGAATAAAATGTCGAAGTTACACCGGGGTAAAGCTCCTTATGGAGGTGTGCCGAAAGGTCCTCATATTCAAGGAACACATCGGTAACATCTATGTTGCCGCAAAGCGAAAGATCTTCCTTCAGAAAAAGCTCCTTTTTTATAAACTCGTCCGCGAAACGTTTTGCCGCCTCACGTGTTGCGGTGTCGGTCTTTCCGACAATTACAAGCTTCTTTCCGACAAATCTTATCGCATAATCCCCGTCGTTTTCAAGTGTCGCAAGAACCTCCTCGGACTCGGGGCGGTTTGTATCGCCGATAAGTATTTCAAGTTCGGGGGCTTTCTCTCCGCCGATTTCGTCGAGCCAGTCATTGTTCAGTCTGAGAGAATATCCGAAAATTTCCTTTACGGCATCGTTTATATATGTTGCCGACTCGATAAGCAACGGGCGCTTGCCGTCGGTTCTGACAATGACATATTCGCGAAGGTTGTCTTCGCTTATGACAGCTTCGGGCTGTCTTTCGGTGACCGCTGTACTTTCGGTGCTGTCGTTGCTATCCGAATCGACCTGAATCCCCGTTTCACTGCACGCTGCAAGAAACAATACAGCAAGGCAGAGAATGACAGCCTCAATCCTCACAAATCTTTTCATCGCGTGCCTGCCTTCCCGTCTGCGACCTGACCTACTATTGAAACAAGTATGTCTACTACCTTATCCATTCCCTCGGCGGTTATATGCTCAAACGGTCCGTGGCAGGCGTATCCCCCCGTCCCGAGATTCGGGCAAGGAAGTCCCATAAAAGACAGCCTTGCACCGTCGGTTCCTCCTCTGACCGGAGTTATAAGAGGCTCTGCACCGGCCTCACGTGTTGCATCGCAGGCAATGTCGACGACGTACATACACTCTTCGATCTTCTCTCTCATATTGCGGTACTGCTCGCGAATATCGAGACTTACGGTTCCCTCTCCGTATTTCTCGTTCATCAGTTTTTCTATATGACGAAGGGTCGAAAGCCTTGATTCAAAGTTTCCCGCAGAATGATCGCGCACGATATAATCAAGGCTCGCCGAGCTGCAATCGCCCTTCATGGAGCAGAGATGGAAGAATCCCTCATATCCCTCCGTATCCCTCGGGGTCTCACCCGACGGCAACATCGAGTTTATCTCGCACGCGACGAGCGCGGCGTTTATCATTTTATCCTTTGCGCTTCCGGGATGAATATTGAATCCCTTGACAGAAAATTCAGCCGACGCCGCATTGAAATTCTCATAGTCTATCTCGCCCTCCGGACCTCCGTCAACGGTATAGGCGAAATCAGCTCCGAATCGGTCAACATCAAAGAAGTCGGCCCCGCGTCCTATCTCCTCGTCGGGAGTGAAGCCTATGCAGATCTTTCCGTGCGGTATCTTCTCAAAGATAATCCTCTCGGCAAAGGTCATTATCTCGGCTACTCCCGCCTTGTCGTCGGCTCCGAGGACTGTATCGCCCGATGCGGTTATAAGCGTCCTTCCCACGAGCGCTTTAAGGCTCGGAAATGCCTCCGGCGAGAGGACTCTGCCGTGACCGAGGTCTACCTTTCCTCCGTCGTAGTCGTATATCACCTTCGGCAGGACATTTTCTCCCGAAAAATCCGGGATAGTGTCAAGATGAGAAATAAAACCGACAGCCGGTAACTTTTCAAGACCGTCCGTAGCATCTATATGAGCATAAACGTAGCATTTATCGTCGGATTCGGCATCTATGCCGAGAGACCTGAGTTCTTTTACAAGTGCGTGTGCCAGATCAAACTGATGATCGCTCGACGGAACAGTATCGGATCCATCGCACAACGGCTGCATGGGCGTGTCCGTCGCCTGGAACAAGAAGGATAACCTGAACGTT
>CALYSG010000096.1 GCA_945485605.1 uncultured Clostridia bacterium | reverse complement strand
AGCGCCTCGCCGAAGCGCTGGAAGTGAACTATCTCACGCTGACGGAGGAATTTAATAGGCTCTATAACATCGGGATCGTCTACGAGCTTAAGAATGTTGTCGTAGGTCGTCCTTGCCTTCTGTTCCGCCGCCATGTCTTCGGTAAGGTCGGTGATCGGATCGCCCTTTGAGGCTATGTACGATGCGGTAAAGGGCGTTCCCCCCGCCGACTGCGGATACACTCCGAGCGTATGGTCTACAAAGTAGGCGTCAAAGCCTTGTGCCTTTATTTCCTCCGGAGTGAGGTTCCGAGTAAGCTGACTTACGATAGCTCCGATCATTTCAAGATGTGCAAGCTCCTCGGTCCCTATATCGGTGAGAAGCCCCGAAACCCTTGCGTAGGGCATTGAGAATCTCTGCGAAAGGTATCGCAGGGAAGCACCGAGCTCGCCGTCGGGGCCCCCGTACTGGCTTATGATTATCTTTGCGGCTCTTGCGTCCGGGTTCTTGATTTTTACCGGAAACTGTAACCTTTTCTCATACTCCCACATTAGTTTGCCTCCTTCTCGTACGGCATGGGAGGACAGTTCCAGCTCCAGCCGTCGACAGTATTTTCGCTGTATGCATCAAGTGGTCCGAACGTTTCGGTGTAGTAACATACGAGTTCGCGGCGCTTCTTTGCATTAGTATTGAATAGCTCGAGCGCCTCTCGGTCATTCGGGTGAGTGTCAAGGAAGAGCCTCAGCTCGTCAATGACGAAGCTGATAGTTCCTATTTCGTTCATTAAGGTGTCGCGCTCACGACAGTTCCTCATATTTTCGTACATTTTCTGCATCCTCCTTCCCGATAGGGCATATAGAGATCCCTGAAAAGCGTACCCATGCCGAGTGCCTCTGACATAGGGTAAAGGTCCCCGAATGTCTGCGACGGCACGTAGGCTATTGCGAGCGCGGGTCCTGACCGTGATGACGGCTTGATGGGGCAGGAAGATCCCTGCACAGGAGGTAGGTCACGACCGCCGCGCCCACAGCCGCAGCCTCCTCTTTGGTTTGAAAAGCCTCTGTTCATATCTTTGCCTCCGGGATAAGCTCCCGGACTCCTTCTTGATTATTGCGGCGATTAATGTTCCGCTGATATAATTGTATTCGCCATTCGACAGAATGTGACAAAGAGGTATCCCACCGCAACATATGATCTCGGTTTAAGTACCGAAAATCATTTGCACAAAGCTTACGAATGTTTGCGGAATGATGCTTGTATCTTTGACAGAGCGTTTTTTATCGACGCCGTTCGTGATTTTAAAAAATCCGATGCTGAGAAATTCCGAAATGTTAACATAAAAGATCCTCAGGGACTTCAGCCCCTGAGGATCTTCGTGAAATTTTATTTTGAACCGAGAAGTGCCAACTTTGCGGCGAGTGCGGAATAGCCTTCGTCGGGATCGGCGATGTTTTTTACCGTTTCCTCCATTGGGCAAATGCCCGTACCGATACGGTTCATTATGTTTTCGGTCAGCTCGGAGAAGGTTACATTTATTCCGTGTGCCTCAAGATATTCTTTTCCACCGATAGAAAGAGTCCGCGCGTAGACATCCTTTATTCCCGCTCTGACAAAAAGCATGGCTGCGGCGCGACCGACCACGATATCGGCTACCGAAAAGCCGCGAAGGTCCTTGCCCTCGGCGATAAAGTCCATCATAGGAGCTATGCCGCGCTTGTCGGAGGTTATGATTTCATTCATGCGGCATAGGGCTATGGAGTGACCCTCAAGAGACAGACGGGCAAGCTCAATGTCTTTCATCGCGAGCGGAAATATACGATACGGCAATCACTGCAAGCGGTACCGCGATCGCGCAGAGGATAAGTCCGGGGATACCGGTCACTATCTGACCGAAAATTATCTGCGGTGTGAACGGAACGAGCGAATTGAAGATCGCAACGAGAAGCAGGAAGAAGGCGCGACCTGCGACCAGTGCCGCAGAGACTGCGGCAAAGGACATAAGCGGCTTTTTGGCAATCTTTTCAGAGAAAAGCCCCGCGATTAGTGCCATCAGGGTAAGCTCTGCAACCATAAACGGAAGCCTTGCCGCCGCGGGCATCGGTCTTCCTGCCGCGGAAGTTATAAGGAAGCTGACCGCGGGTGATGCTATCCCTGCTATGATACCCCATTTTGCACCGAGCAGGCAACCGCCGAAGATAACCGGCAGATACATCGGAAGCCATTTGACTCCTCCTTCGCTTCCTGCGACGAGATGCACGAGCTGAGGAAGTCCTACCGCAGCTACGACGGTGGCAATTGTTATCAGTGCTTTGAGCGTTATTTTGGCTGATTTTGTGAGGTTCTTTTTTTCGAGAACAGCGTTTATCATTTTGTTTCTCCTTTCATTGGATCATTTTTCAAAGGACGCGGCGACCTTCTTCAGCAGTTCGCGTATCGGAAGGTGCTGGGGACATACTTTTTCGCACTTTCCGCAACCGATGCAGTCGGAAGCCTTTCCGCCGTTTTTAATACATATGTTATTGTAATATACCGCCGAGTTCCAGTCGTGTTCGCTCTGTTTTGCGTTCAGGCATGAGAAGGCATCCGGGATCAGTATATGCTTTGGGCATCCGTCGGTGCAGTAGCGGCAGGCGGTGCAGGGGATCAGATTCTTTGATTTCAGGATCGAGCAGACATTTTTGACCGCGTTAAGCTCTTCTTCCGACAGCGGTTTGAAGTCCTGCATATAAGATATGTTATCGTTCATCTGCTCTGAGTTACTCATTCCGGAAAGGACCATAAAGACCCCCTCATGCCCCGCGGCAAAGCGCATAGCATAGCTTGCCGTACTTCCGCCGCCGAGTCCGGCAAGTATCTCCTTCGCACCTACGGGAAGATCAACGAGCGTGCCGCCTTTGACAGGCTCCATAACTATCACCGGCTTGCCGTGCCTGCGGCAGACCTCGTAGCAGAGTCTCGACTGCACGACCGGGTCGTCCCAGTCAAGGTAGTTTATCTGAAGCTGGACAAACTCGACCTCCGGATATGTCGTAAGAATTTCGTCAAGCACTTCTGCACGGTCGTGGAAGGAAAGCCCGACGTGACGGATCTTGCCCTCTTCTTTAAGCGCAAATGCCGTTTCGTATGCACGACAAGCCTTATATTTTTTAAAAAACTCCTTATTTTGTGCGTGCATAAGGTAAAAATCAAAGTATTCCACGCCGCAGATATCAAGCTGACTCTCAAAAAACGGGCGTATGTCCGCCTCGCACGAAAAATAACTTGAAGTAAGCTTATCGGCGAGAAGGTAGGCGTCTCTCGGATAGCGCGAGGTCAGGCATTCACGGACGGCGACCTCGCTCTTTCCGCGCAGATAGCCGTGAGCCGTGTCAAAATAGTTAAAGCCGGCGGCGATGAAAGCATCGATCATTTTGCACAGCTCCGTCTTATCGACCTCTCCGTCTTTCATCGGGAATCGCATACATCCGAAGCCGAAATTTTTCTTTACTTCACCGAAATATGTCACGTTTGATCTCCTTTCATATAGGTGTTATGCGAAAAGCAAAACGGTGTAGCGCCGGAAAGCAGTTACACCGTTTTGACTGCGGGAGCTTATTTGTCGGATTCGATTATCTTTGCGTAAGCATTTTCGCGGATCCTTTCGATCCCGGCAAGGCAATCCTTCTTTGTCTTGTACGCCGGGGAAGCCAGAATGTTCATGCCGTTTTTTGCGCGGAGTCTGAAACGGTACGCCTCTCCGCTTTTATCGAGATACACCTCATATTTCGGATAAGGAAGGGAAGTGAAGCCCTTTACGGTCTGATCCTCTGTCTGCGCACCCGAGTTGACCGAGACGCTCTTGATCCCGCTGTAGCAGGCATCGGCAGTCGTGTAGATCTGCGAGGTTGCGAGGTTCTGACCGTCTGCCGCTACAAGGTTGAACATTCTGCCGTTGTTTCCTGCCGGCTTTATAATGAATACAGCGTTAGCTGTTCCTGCTGGGTGGGATTCACTGTCGTCGTCGGACGGCAGTATGTCTTTTTGTGTCTTTCCGGCGACATTTGCTGCCTTTTCGGCTTTCTTTGCCGCTGCTTCAGCCTTCCTTGCGGCTTTCTCCGCTGCGATCTCACACTTTGCTTCGGTCTTTGCGCGTTTCAGATCGGCTTTTGCCTGCTTGATGACAGCTTTCTGGCTCTTTATGCTGTTTTTGAGAGCCTTGATGCTTGCCTTCTGTTCGCTTATCTTTTTGTTATATCCGGCGATAGCGGTCTTTGCCTCGCTGATGATTTGCTTGGACTCTGCCTTAACCCTGTTGGCGGATTGAACCTTTGTTTCGGTAGCTGCACGTGCCATGACGTTGTCTCCTTTCATATTCATATATGTATTTGCATATATACATTCATTTTATCACATTTTTTCTATAATGCAATACGTTTAGCTCAAAAAAACTCGAAAAAAAACGTAAATACATAGAATAACCGTCTGCAGCATAAATATCTACGGGAGGTGAGGCTTTTTGAAATGCGGAAATACCGTCGATCTGCGTGAAAAAGAGGTTATAAACGTTTGCGACGGTGCAAAGCTCGGATGCACCGGGGACTTTGAGTTCGACATCTGCACGGGAAGGATCACGGCTATAATAATAATATGTGAGACGGGCTTTCTCGGATTCGGGAAAAAGTATGAAATTGTAATTCCGTGGGAGAAAATACAGTGTATCGGAGATGATGCTGTACTTGTTAAGCTTGAGCCCGGCGAGTGTGAGCATTTTACCCGCGAGTGCGGAAAAAAGAAGAAAAAGAAGTGCTGAAATGTAAAAAATATGTTAAAACCGATAAACACCGTTGAAATATAATGAAGGATATGGTATAATGCAAAAGCTTGCGTAAATCGCAAAGTAATTATTACACACACGCGGCGGAAGGTGCGGACGGTGCCGTTCAAAGAACGGTTTTGCGCACGGCGCACGCGTGGTGGGAAAACCGAAGGAGGACATTAAAATGTCAGTTATCACTATGAAGCAGCTGCTTGAAGCCGGCGTCCATTTCGGACACCACACCAGAAGATGGAACCCTAAGATGGCGGAATACATCTTCACCGAAAGAAACGGGATCTACATCATCCACCTGGAGAAGACCGTTAAGAAATTCGAAGAGGCATATATGTTCGTCCGCGATCTTGCCGCCAACAACGGCACTATCCTCTTCGTCGGAACGAAGAAGCAGGCGGCAGAAGCCATCAAGGAAGAGGCTACCCGTTGCGGTCAGTACTATGTAAACGTCCGTTGGCCGGGCGGTATGCTCACCAACTTCAAGACCATCAGAAAGTCAATCGCCCGCCTCAACAGCCTTGAGAAGATGCAGGAAGACGGCACCTTCGATATGCTGACGAAGAAGGAAGCCGCCGCAAAGCAGAAGGAGATATTTGACCTTGAGAAGAACCTCGGCGGTATCAAGAATATGGACACTCTTCCCGACGCGGTATTCATCGTTGACCCCCGCAAGGAGCACATCGCCGTTCTCGAGGCAAAGAAGCTCGGTATTCCGGTAATCGCTATCGTCGATACCAACTGCGACCCCGATGACGCCGACTATATCATTCCGGGTAACGATGACGCTATCCGCGCAATAAAGCTCATCTCATCGGTCCTGGCTGATGCCGTTATCGAGGGCAAGCAGGGCGAACAGCTCACCGAAGCTGTTGCCGAAGCCACTGCGGCTGAGGAAGCCGAAGATGCCGAGAATAAGGCTGAATAATAAGATAACGGAGGAAATTTGAAATGGCAAATATTACAGCAAAAGACGTAGCCGAGCTTCGTTCAAAGACCAGCGCCGGCATGATGGATTGCAAGAAGGCTCTCGTTGAGGCCAACGGCAATATGGAGGAGGCAGTAAAGCTGCTCCGTGAAAAAGGACTTGCCGCCGCTGCAAAGAAGCAGGAAAGAATCGCTGCAGACGGACTTGTTGCCACCCTTAAGAAGGATGGCTATACCGCTATCATCGAGGTCAACACCGAGACCGACTTTGTCGCGAAGAACGAGACCTTCAAGGAATTCGTAAATAAGGTCCTTGAGCTGATCGTCGCAAATCGCCCCGCTAATGTCGAAGAGCTCAGCGCTCTGAAGTACGAAGGTAACGTAACCGTAACCGAGAAGCTCCAGGAGCTTACGTTCATAATCAAAGAAAAGCTCACCATCCGCCGCTTCGCATTCACAGACGGTGTGACGAGCACTTACGTCCACGGCAACGGTGCTATCGGCGTTGTGGTCAAGTTTGAGGCTGACGATGCTGCAGTCAACAACGCGGGCTTTGCCGAATTCGCGAAGAATATCGCGCTTCAGGTCGCCGCTTACCCCGTCTTCTATGTTGACAGGACCGAGGTTCCCGAGAGCGTTCTGAACGAAGAGCGCGATATCGTCCGTGCCCAGATCGCAAACGATCCGAAGAACGCGAGCAAGCCTGCTCAGATCATCGAAAAGATGGTCGTCGGAAAGCTCGGCAAGTTCTATGAGAATAACTGCCTTGTCGATATGGAATACTTCAAGGAAGACAAGATGACCGTCGGTCAGTATATCGCGGCGAGTGAGAAGGCTCTCGGCGGTAAGATCGCCGTCAAGGCGTTCTGGCGCTACGAGAAGGGCGAGGGCATCGAGAAGAAGGGACCGGCCTACGCGGCTGAGCTCGCTAAGCT
>CALYSG010000095.1 GCA_945485605.1 uncultured Clostridia bacterium | reverse complement strand
AAGGCAAAGCAAAAAGCCGAGATGCTCGGACTCATGGTGAACGAGCCTCACATATCAGTTTCGGAGCTGAAAAAGCTCAGAATGCCCGTGCTCGTGATTGCCGGCACGAAGGATATGATAAAAGAGAAGCACACACGGCTTATTGCGGACAGCATAGAAGATTCCTGCCTCATTTTTGAAGAAGGTGACCACTTTATAGCAAGCAAAAGACCCGAAGCGTTCAACTCCGATGTCGAGAGCTTTCTTAAAGGGTAAAATAAACCGCTGTAGGTTCCAGAGACGATTTTCGCGTTTTTTGAGCCGGGATGTGAAGCCCTCACCCGCAGGATTATTTCCTCGGGTGAGGGCAGTTCTCATTTATATTATCTTGAATCTCCAGGGCCTTGTCCGGTCTTCTTCGGCAGCATAGTCGATCCCGACACGCGGCGAGGCAGTGTATTTCAATGCGGGAGAGTCGTCGTCCTCTATCCATAGCCCGTTTTCGGGAGTCAGAAGCCGCGCGTTCTGTTCCCGCGTAATGTGCAATGCCTTTGTCAACCTCCCGGGACCCGTAAAGCCCTCCACACCGCGTATCAGAACGGCTTCCGGGTGACCTTCGTTACCGCTTACGACATTGAGCAGGGAATGGATTCCGTAACAGAGGTAAACATAGGCGTAGCCACCGGGCAGATAGAGCGTTTCGGTGCGCGGTGTACGGCCGTGACTTGCGTGGCAGGCGGTGTCCTCTTCACCGAAGTAAGCCTCGGTCTCCGTTATACGGAGTCTGAAAATTTCTCCGCCGTCGTTTTTTCTGCAAAGATATTTCCCGAGCAGAAACGGCGCCAGCTCCGGTGCCGGCATGGAATATATGTTTTTTTCAAGTATTTTCATAAGCCTCTCCTTTAAGGAACTGAGCATATCTGAATTATAGCATACGATCCCCGCTGTGTCAAGATTATTGAATTTGCAAAAATTCAAAATGAGCGCAGTTTTTATTTTGCAAAAAGTTTAGTAAAACGAAATAATTATTTTAAATATTCTTTTCATGGTATAAACCGTAAAAGACTGGTTATAAAGGATTTTGTTATCTATAATGAGATATAATTGATTTTCCGGAGGTTACCTTATGCGAATGAAAAACAATCTGAAGGGGGCAGTTCCCGTGAGACCTGTCGAGAACCTTCGTCATATTGTTTACAGGAACGATGAAGAATACGGCGACAAAACTTTGTATTGGTATAAAGAAGACAAAGAAGATTTTCACGAATATTCATATCACCGTATGCGTGTCGAGGTAGACGCGATAGGCACTGCGTTCGCGGAGCTTGGGGTGATGGATGTGGGCATTGCGATCACGGGAGATGTTCACCCGAGGTTTTTCGCAACCTATTACGCGGCAACGACGGGCGGAGGCTATGCCGTCCCGATAGACCGCGATATTCATCCTGACCAGACGGTGAATTTCATTATACGTGCCGAGGCGAAGGCTGTCGTTTATACAAGAAACCAGAATAAGAAGATTGCGGAAATAGCCGATCTGCTTCCGGATGTGAAATATTTTATCCCGATCCAGCCCGAAGAGAACTTCAGATTCTCCGATAAGGTAAAGACCATTGACGAGATAATCGAGTTGGGAAGGGAATCACTTGAGAAGGGCAACCGCAGTTTCGTCGACCACAAGATCGACATGAGCAAAATGTCGGCACTTCTTTTTACCTCAGGTACGACGGGAACGGCAAAGGGCGTTATGCTGTCACATAAGAACCTGACCGCTGCCGCGAACGCATCGGTGCTCTCTATGTCTTACGATATGAACAACACCTTTGTGTCGATACTTCCGCCGCACCATTCCTACGAGATAACCTGCGGTGAGATGGCGATACAGATGCTCGGTGCAGAGATACTCATTAACGACAGCTTAAAGCATATAATGAAGAACTTTGCGTGGTACAAGCCGAATGCCCTCATGCTTGTGCCGCTCATCGTCGAGACAATGCACAAAAAGATCTGGGACGAGGTGAAGAAGCGCAAGATGGAGAAAAAGCTGAAGTTTGCCATGGGACTCAGCAACTTCCTGCTTTTCTTCGGGATCGACATGCGTCAGAAGCTCTTCGCACAGGTCACGGGAGCCTTCGGGGGCAACCTCAAGAGCATAGTATGCGGCGGTGCGCCTCTGTCACCTCAGATAATCAAGGATTTCTACGCCTTCGGTATTACTGTGCTTGAGGGCTACGGAATAACCGAGTGTGCCCCGCTTGTTGCTGTAAACTCTCCCGGAAAGGTTAAATTTCACTCGGTCGGTCAGCCTGTCAAGGGTTGCCGCGTAAGGATAGACAAGCAGGATGAATCGGATGAAACGGGTGAGATATGTGTTAAGGGTGACAACGTTATGATGGGATATTTCAAGGATCCCGTGGCAACAAAGGAGGCATTCACCGAGGATGGCTGGTTCAAGACGGGCGATATAGGCTATATCGACAAAGATGGATATATTTTTATTACCGGGCGAAAGAAGAACGTTATAATCCTCTCGAACGGCAAAAATGTTTTCCCGGAGGAGCTCGAAGAGCACATCGCACCCGTGCCCGAGATACTTGAGGCAGTCGTTACGGTAAGAGAAACGAACGGTGAGCCGGTGCTGACTGCGATCTGTGTGCCTAATCCCGACCTTGTGACAGAGACCGACGATGAAAGAGTCTATGCCATTATGAAGAGCAAGATAGATGAGATAAACAAGACTCTTCCGAGCTACAAGAAGATGCTTCGTGTTGAGGTCCGCCGCGAGCCATTTGAAAGGAATACGGCAAAGAAGATAATGAGATATAAGATCAAATCATGATGTTTGGTATACCTTCTCATTTCGTATAGAAAGCTGTATTTTTTGAACCATGTACTCAATTGCCAAAAGGCGTTAAAAAATCGGGAGCCTATCCGATCGGATAGGCTCCCACTTCTCATTTTACGGGTATTCTGTTCATTATTTTCGGGATACTTTCAATGATATCCGATGCCGTCACCGAATATTCCGAAAGCTTTTCGGCGGCAAAATCTCCGGCAAGTCCGTGAATAAATACGCCGAGAGCGGCTGCGTCAAAGGGGGATGAGCCCTGTGCCATGATAGAACCTATGATCCCCGCGAGGACGTCTCCAGATCCTCCGGTAGCCATTCCGCTGTTTCCGCTGTGATTTATCATTGTCTTTCCGCCGTCGGAAACGGCGGTAGCGTGATCCTTCAGAACGCATATCGCTCTGTGCTTCGCCGCAAAATCCTCACATATACCGGGAATATCCTCAAGCACCGACGCGATCGGAAGTCCCGTGAGCCTTGACATCTCGGCGGGGTGGGGAGTGAAGACCGTATTTTCCGGGACAAGGTCAAATAGCTCTTTGTCGGCGGCGATGAGATTAAGTCCGTCCGCGTCGATCAGCAGTGGAACCGTGCACGCCTTGAGCGTCGCATGAAGGACAGCCTTTGACCGGTCGGATGTGCCGAGCCCTACTCCGACTACCACGGCGGAGGCACGCGCAACCGCATTTTTCACCGTTGCAGGATCGGGAGAATCGGCATTATAAACCGTTACCGTTGCTTCGGGTATCAGAGTCTGATATACGGCAAGGTTTTCTTTCGGCGTCAGAAGTCTTACAAGCCCGCACCCCGTGCGGTAAGCCGCCTTGGCGGCAAAATATCCCGCGCCTGCCATGCCGACCGAGCCTCCGATAACGAGAAGAGTGCCGAACGTTCCCTTGTTTGACCTTTCGGGACGCGGAGGCATTTTGCGCAGGTCGTCAGAATTGTATGAAAATCTTTCCGGCAAAGGTAAGTCACTCCTTTTTTGATTGCTGTAAAGTAATTATACCACAGAAACAAGGTTTTTTCAAATACTTATTGAAAGGCGGTGAGGAATATGGTAAAATATAATTGACCTAATTTATGTAAGGAGATAACCTATGAAAAAAGGTGTTTTTATAACCTGTCCCGGATTTGAGAGCAAAGTTTGCGAGCACCCGTGGCAGACCCCGCAGAGAGTCTACAACAATCGAGAGCTTGATCTTGAGCCGCAGAAGGGAATACTTACCGTGATGAAGGCTTTCAGACTGTCTGACGGTATCCGCTTTGCAAAACTTAGGATAACCTCTCTCGGAATATTCGAGGCAGTTGTGAACGGCAAGCGAGTCGGGTGCGGCAATGGCGAATATGACGAGCTTGCTCCGCTTTGGACGGACTATAACCACCGTGTTTTCGAGTACGAATACGATATCATGCCTTACCTTAAGAAAAAAGGCGAAAACCGTTTCACCGCGCGTGTGTCCGCCGGGTGGTGGGCAGGTAGGATATCCTTTGGCTATTACGGCTTCAAGCCGACGGCACTGTGTGCCGAGATCGAGCTGACATATAAGGACGGCAGGGAAGAGCTTATCGCCAGCGGAAAGGACTTTCTTGCCGCTGTAGCGGGACCTGTCCTCTTTGCGGACATATGGGACGGGGAATTTTTTGATGCAAGGATCCCCGATCCCGCGGTCAAGCCCGAGAGCGTTTCGTGGGTCCCCGCCGAGGAGTTCACCGATTATACCTGCAAAATAGTGCCTTTTGAGGGCGCTCCCGTTAGAGTAACCGGATACCACGCTCCGATCAGTGCCGTGGTATGGAAGGAAACAAAAAATAACGGAAACGAATACGGCAGGATACGAGAGACGTCTAAGGCTGTCGGTGATAACTGTGAGAAAGTTAAGCTTCGCGCAGGTCAGCACCTGATGCTTGATTTCGGACAGAATATGGTCGGCAGACCTTCGATCGCCGTAAAAGCCTCAGACGGAACCGAGATCAAGTGCCTCTTTGCCGAGATGCTCAATGACAGCGGAGACCCGAAGCGCGGAAACGACGGTCCCGAGGGCAGCATCTATATAAAGAATTATCGTTCGGCACTTGCCCGATTTGACTATATCGCCGCGTCCGGAAGCTCGCGCAAGGCGCTCAATATTGTAAGACCTCTTCATACATTTTACGGCTTCAGATACCTTGAGATTACATCAGACAGGGATATTGAGGTCGAATGTGTCACGGCTGAGACGGTCGGTTCGGAGCTTGAGACGCTCGGTTGCTTTGAATGTTCGGATGCAGAGGTAAATAAGCTCTACTCAAATATTGAATGGGGAATGAAGGGCAATTACCTTTCGGTACCTACCGATTGTCCGCAACGTGACGAACGCCTCGGATGGACCGGAGATACGCAGGTCTTCTGCGGCGCGGCTTCGTATATTGCCGATACAGATCCCTTCCTTCGCAAATGGCTCGGAGATGCACGCGATTCTCAGAAGGGATACGGCGGTGAGTACTGTGACGTTATCCCGCGTGTTTTCGGAGGAAAAGGTCACGGAGGCAACGCCGCTTGGGGAGATGCCGGAATTATCGTGCCATATAAGCTATGGCAGATGTACGGGGATATCGAGGTCATAGCCGAGAACTACGACACTATGGAAGCTTATATGAGTTATCTTTCGCAGTACGGACTTGAGGGACCGAATACGGCTTACGGCGACTGGCTGAACTATGAAATCACCGACAAGCGTTACATCGCGGTCTGTTATTATGCCTATGATGCTTTGCTGATGGAAAAGTTTTCGGCTCAGCTCGGCAAGGGCGAGAGGGAAGAATATTACCGCGATCTTCGCAAAAAAATAATCGCGCATTACTTTGACAAATACGTTTCCGACGGAGAGATCACAGAGAAGACACAGACGGGCTATCTGCTTCCGATAGCTTTCGATATGATTGACGGCGAACTGCTCGACAGAACGGTTGAGCTTCTCGCCGAGAAAATAAAGGGCAATAATTATACGCTTTCAACAGGCTTTGTGGGTACGGGAATACTAAACCAGACTCTGTCAAAGGTAGGTCTTGATAAGCTCGCTTACTCGCTCCTTCTGAATACCGCCGACCCGTCTTGGCTATATTCGGTTCGTCAGGGAGCAACAACCGTCTGGGAGAGATGGAATTCCTACACGAAGGCGACCGGGTTCGGCCACGTCGGAATGAATTCCTTCAACCATTACGCATACGGAGCCGTCGCCGAATGGATGTATGCGACTATGGCGGGTATCAGGCCCGACCCGGACTATCCGGGATTTGAGGAACGTTTCATCCTTGCTCCGGTGCCCGACACAAGAAGCGACGAAGAGCTTCCCGAAGGGCAGAAGAGGATCACCTCGGTCAGTGCCGCATATCGCGGGATCATAAGCCGTTGGGAGTATGAAAACGGCAGGTTCGTGTGGAGCTTTACGATCCCTTACGGCACTGCAAGAGTAGAATTTCCGTTGCTTTACGGGCAGAATAATATTGAACTCAACGGCGTTTTGTTCGACAAAAAAGAGCTTCACGGCAGTATCGAGAATAAAAAAATGATTTTTGAGCTTTCCGCGGGGCGTTATACGGTAAAATAAGCAACAAAAAGCAAAAAAACACTTGACAAAATAACCGTCTGAGGGTATAATACTTAATGTTGCATTTTTGGAGGTATCTCTATGAAACTCGACCTTCGTCCCTTGCTTCGCGGCGAAGTAAGCCGTATGCCGGTGTCGTTCACATTCTCGTTCGATGATATCGACGGCGTGACGATCAACGGCGATGTGAAAGTTTTCGGCGAGATAGTTGACAATGCCGGTTATATGCGTATGACTCTTGAGATCTCGTTCAATTATACCGGTGAATGTGCAAGGTGCCTTGATCCGGTTAACGGTCACTTTTCGACCGAGTTTGAACGTACCGTGGTCGATGAGGGCACGCTGACCGAAGAGCAGCTTGAAAACAACGTTGACGAATATGCGGTTATCAGCAACGGGTTCCTTGACGTTGACGAACAGCTCGCGGAAGAGATCCTTTACGATTTTCCGCGCAGACTTCTCTGCTCGGAGGATTGCCCGGGACTTTGCCCGAAATGCGGTAAAAAACTCGGAGAAGGCGAATGCGGTTGCGAAAAACACGAGCCCGATCCACGCTGGGCGGTTCTCAGAGAATATTCCGAGAAGCTGAAAGAAGAAGAAAATAATTAAAATATAAAGATTAATCAGGAGGTGTGTAGGTAATGGCAGTACCGAAGCGT
>CALYSG010000094.1 GCA_945485605.1 uncultured Clostridia bacterium | reverse complement strand
TCAGCGTTACCGGTACCGGACTTTCGGGTGCTCCCTATGTGGCGGGTATTGCCGGCAGCTCGTTCGGCGGTGATTTTATAAATTGCGTAAACAACGGAGATCTTTACAGCACGGCCGGGGCGCATATGGGCGGTATTCTCGGCAGAGGAACTCCTTCTGCTCAGGGCACCGATCAGTCGTCAAAGGCTGTCGGTTGTGTCAACACGGGCAACCTTGAGATAAAATCAACAGGATCGGGCACTGTCGGCGGTATAATCGGATATTGCGGTGAAGATCCAAAAGAGACGGCAACACGCGCGATATATTCGACCGAGAATTGCGTGAACTTCGGAACTCTCACGAATAACGGCACACAGACGGGCGGTATGATAGGATATATATGGGGTAGCAATAATACTACTACATATTCATACGGTGTTGTCAGGAACTGCGTCAACCTCGGCAAGCTTGTCGGTAAGAAGACTGTCGTTCCGGCACAGAAAGAGGACACTGTTACCTTCCGTGCAACTTATCTTTCACATTTCATCGGATATGTCAACGCCAGCAAGACCGTTATTGAGAATTGCTATGGCCTTGGCACTCTCGAGAACACCAACGACAAATACAACGCCATTTTCGGACTTTCCAGTGACACCGCGCTTAAATATAAAGTAAGCAATGTTTACCTCGCCCCCAATGACGGAACGAAGTACTTCTCATACGGTCACGACGCTATGGTCGACGACAAGGACGAGAACGGTAATACAGTTCAGGTGCTTGACGACAGAAGCAGAAACCGTGTGCCTATTACGGCTGATACTGTTGCCAAAAAAGTAACCATACTCACCGAGGATGCGCTCTCGGGCAACAAGGTCACGGAGCTTTGCAACACGCTCGTCGGCAAGGAGCTTCTGTATAAGAACTTCAGCCGTGACGTAAATGCGAGGACCTATTCCTACGGCGGCAAATTCTTCCGTCTCAACGAGGCAGGAGCTTCGGTCAGAGCGTTCGCAGATCCCGAGGACGCGACCGTCGGCGTAAGGTTCAGATCCCTCATCTCGAAGGATGCCTTCGATGCCATTCAGAAGGACGTCGCCGAGATCGGCGTGCTCATCGCCCCGAAGGTGTTAGCCGATGCCGCGGGAGAAATGACCTTCGAGTCTCTCGAAGCCTACAAGACCTCCTCGGGTAAGACAAACGTCTACGTCTGCGTGAAGAGATCCGGCGCGTATGCGACATCCTTCAGCGATGAAGAACTCACGAACGGTTGCTACGAGATCAAGGGCTCGCTCGTCAATATCAAGGACGCGTCAATGGAATTCGCCGCTGTCGGCTATATAAAGCTCAAAAACGGAACTGTCTTCTACGGCTCGACCGATGTCAACAGCGCAAAGGCCATCGCCACCGCCGCTGTCGCCGATGTTAAGGCTGCCGCCGAGCCTGGCTACGAAAACAAGGTCGCGGAAGGCGTGTTCAGCCCCTACACCAAGAAAGCTTATGAGAGCCTTAAGGCTCTTGCAAAATAAACGGAGGTAAATGCTATGAAAAAAATTTACGAAATTCCCGAAATCGAAATAATCTCCGTTAATACTTCCGATGTGATCACTGCAAGTCTCGGCAAGGATCGCGACCCCTTCGCAGAAGACGTTGAGTGGGATCTTACCATTTGATCGGACAGTAAAAACAAAACCGAGGCGCCCGGTGACGGGCGCCTCGGTTCCTTATTTATATATGAGCCTTTATTTTTGCCCGAATATGCACAAAATTTTTCGATAACCCTTGACAAAACGGGGCATATTCGGTTATAATATAAGCTGTCATTGTGTAAAAGCGGAAATATTATCGGCTTCCGGCAATCAGAAACACCATTTGAGGGAGGTGCAGACATGCTCAGAACTTACCAGCCTAAAAAGAGACAGAGACAGAAAGAACACGGATTCAGAAAAAGAATGGCTACCGCCGACGGCAGAAACGTTCTCAAGAGAAGACGCGCTAAAGGCAGAAAAAGACTTTCTTACTGATTTTTAAGCTGCCGCGGGAGCTTGTTTGAAAAGCTGCGCGGCGCGCAGCTGAATTTGCCGACTCCCCTTCTGACAGCCCATGTCGGGGTGTCGGCTTTTTCGGTAAAAGACAAAGGCAACATTATTTTTATTTTATCGGAAGCTAACAGAAAACCGGAATGAAGTACACGACAATTACTGAAAACCACCTGTTCGGAAAGGCGTTTAAAAAAGGGAAACGCTTCCGCGGGAGCTATGTTGCCGTCTACGTTTTGCCCGACTACACGGCAAAGCGCAGAATGATGGCGAACCCCCGCAAGGAATATATCAACCGGACGGGTATCTCGGTCTCAAAAAAGCTCGGAAGCGCCGTCACGCGCAGCCGTGTGCGAAGGATCATCAGGGAGGGCTACCGCGCTGCCTGCAAGGAATCTCCGATAAAGACCGGGAATCTCATCGTATTCGGAGCGAGAAACGCGGCTGTCGGCGCAAAAAGCACCGATATAGCCCGCGAGCTTTCGGTCGCCTTTTCGGCGCTCGGGCTGACACTTCGTCAAACGGTCTGACAGGCTATGAAGCACGTCTGTATCTGGTTTATCCGCTTATATCAGCGCTGTATCTCACCTTTAAAAGGAGGCCCGTGCTGTCGGTTCACGCCGACATGCTCGGCTTACGCCATAGAGGCGTTTTCGGAATGGGGCTTTTTCGCGGGTCTCGGACTCTCGGTCTGGCGCATTCTCCGCTGTAATCCGTTCTGCCGCGGAGGATATGACCCGGTACCGATAAATAAAAAGAAAAGAGACCGCGATCGGAAAAACGGGCAGTGAGACACCGCAAAATAATCTCTTTATCACGGACAATGACAGGGACTCAAAATAAATCGAGAGGATACCGCTTTTCGCGGTAACGAAAAAAATGCTGAATCAGTTACTCAACCCCATCTACCAGGGAATAGGATTCTTCCTTGCATGGATGGACAGCTGGGCGGGCAACTATCTGCTCGTTCTGCTCATTTTTGCGGTCTTGGTCGAGATCGCGATGCTGCCGCTTGGCATCAAGCAGCAGAAAAATTCGATCAAGCAGGCGAGCCTTCGACCGAAGGAAATGGCTATCCGCAAGAAATATGCCGGAAGGACCGACGCCGTTACGCAACAGAAAATGCAGACAGAGATACAGGAGCTTTACCGTCAGGAGAACTTCAATCAGTTTGCCGGCTGCCTTCCCACGCTTATCCAGCTTCCGATCATCCTGATCCTTTACCAGGTGGTCATCTACCCGCTTGAGTATGTCGTACAGCTTGCGCCCTCTACTATCGAGGGACTTAAAAATATGTTTGCTTCAAGCCTTGCCGGCGCGCAGACGGGGTCGATAAAGCTCGTCTCGCTCGTTACGGACGCTTACGGCAAATTCGGCATCGACTATTTCGCCCAGCGCGGACTCGGTGCCGCCGAAATGGCTGACCTTGAGGCACACATCACACAATTCCCCGACTTCAATGTTCTGGGGATAAATCTTGGCGAGACGCCCGGCTTACGCTGGGAGATCCTTCTGCTCGTCCCGATCCTTACGGGCGTGCTTTCTTTCCTGTCGATGAGACTGACGAGAAAGTTCACCTATCAGCCCGCGGTCGCGGGAGACAAGCAGGCGGGCTGCTCGAACTGGGTGATGGACATCACGATGCCGCTCTTCTCGGTCTGGATCGCATTCAAGGTCCCCGCCGCGATCGGTATATACTGGATGTTCAAGAGTGTTATCGGAACTCTGAAACAGTTCATCATTCATAAGGCGATGCCGCTTCCCGTCGTAACAGACGAGGATGTCAAGAAAGCGGAAAGGGAACTTAAGGGTAAGGGCGGAACGCCTACACCCGCCGAGCGTGACCTTGAAGCGAAGCCCGACGGCTACCGGCGCCATCACGAGGAAGACGATGACGACGAGCCTTACCCGACCTTCGTCGGAGCAAAGGGCGGAAGGTATGACGACACTCCGGGTGAAAGACCCGCCGACGAGCCGACCGAGGCTGAAAAAGAGCAGAACATTCTCAAGGACAGGCTTGAAAACGCTCCGGTCAAGGACGACGGAAAAGAAAATACCGAGGAAAAAAAGGACAACTGAAACACCGGAGCGCAATGAACGGACAGCGCTAAAAATACTACTTGTGTGATTTTTGGAGATACAGCAGTGAAAAAGGAAATTACCGTAACAGCAAAGACGGTCGCGGATGCGGTCGCCCGCGCGGTCGCGGAGCTCGGAGCTCCGTCGGCTGACGAGATAGAATATACGGTTCTTGAAGAGCCGAGAAGAGGGATCTTCGGCATCGGTGCCGCTCCCGCAAAGGTCCTTGCAACCTATACTCTCGGCGGAGAGTATACCGCTCTCGAATTCGTGAAGAACCTGCTTGCCGATATGCAGATAGAGGCAGAGGTAACGATGACGGACGGGGACAACGACGATAAGCTCATATCGGTCACGGGCGAGGGTGCGAGCGTTCTCATAGGTCACCACGGTGATACGCTCGACTCGGTCCAGTACCTTGCGAACCTTGCGGCGAATAAGAGAGAAGACGGAGAAAAGCACAAATTCGTGCGCGTGACCATTGATGTAGAAGGCTACCGTGCGAAGCGTGAGGAGGCTCTCCGTGCACTTGCGAGAAAGATGGCGGACAAGGTTCTCCGCTACAAGAAGAGTGTTATGCTTGAGCCCATGACTCCCTATGAGCGTCGCATAATCCATTCGGAGGTGCAGAAGATCGACGGTGTCGCAACGAACTCTATAGGAAGCGACGGCAACCGTAAAGTGGTTATGTACCTTGACGACGGAAGCAAAAAGAGGACCGCAGAGTAAGCTATAAGAATAATTTCAGCAGAGACTTTCTTTTAAGAAAGTCTCCGCTTGCCTTTTTTCGCCGGTTGCTCGCCGAAAATGCCGTCTTGTGAACAGAAATAACGCTTGTAAAAGTCTTCGGCGCTTTTTCTTTTGCCCATAGCAGGCACAAAAGAAAAAGCTTTGCAAAAAGAAAGCGCCGTTATGGGGATTTAGCCCTCTTTTTTAGGTCAATATCAGCTTCGGGTGAGGTCTTTGCCCTTCGGTGAATAATCCGCGAGGTTTGGGTGCAGGCACCGCCTGCCTTCGGGTGAGGTCTTTGCCCTTCGGTGAATAAAATGCGAGTCAGGGGTGCAGGCACTGCCTGCCGCCGGGTGAAATCCTCACCTTTCAGTGAATAAACCGCGCGTCAGGGGCGCGGGCACCGCCTGCCTCCGGGTGAAGGCTTCACCCTTCAGTGAATAAAATGCGAGTCAGGGGCGCGGGCACTGCCCGCCCTCCGGGAGGGAGCCTTTGCTTTAAACATTTTTTTGGTCGGATATTACCTTTTTTCTTATTCCTTATTGTCGTTCGTGCCGGCGCTCGCCGCGTCAATACGTCCCTCCGACAGAACGTAAATGACGACCGGGACGAGCGCCAACGCTGCCCCGGAAATGACCGAAACAAGGTCGCCGTCAGCACCGAAAAGCTGTGCTACTCCGGTAAGAAGGCTTATCAGCGTTACCCAGAACTTTCGCGAAGTCAGTTTGGCCTTAAGATTCATAAAGATAGCTCCTTTCTTCCTCCGAAAATCCGCCGGAGGAGCTTTTTTTGCTTTTCTGCGCCTCGAGAAGCAACAGTCGGCGGTCGCAACCCGACAGCCTTTTCTCAAAGCTCTTGTTCTTTTCATTCTGCGCCTCGGTCAGCTTTCCGAGCCATTCGACTGCCGCCTCAAGGAGCACCAGCGTGCGGTTTATCTTCACGGCAACGGACAGAACAGATATGACAGTGGCGATCAGCGCGGTAACCCCCGCGACGATCTCCCAGGTCATACGGCGACCTCCGGTCTTGAAAAACCATGGTTATACATAAAATACGATCCTTTCAGACAGCGCCGCACTGCCATCCCGATAAAATCTTACCTCATTTTTTTCATCGGATACTGACGGGTTTCTGTCAGTGATTTATTCCAAATCAGATATTTTAAAGCTGACTGCGCACTTAAAATGCTCAAAAAATTCCGTTTTAAGAAAAAAACATTCGCAAAGCCCTTGACAAACCGCGAAAACGGTAGTATAATCATACCGAAAACGAAAGAAATGAGGAAATAAAAATGAAGGCAACGAAGAAGGCGGCTCCCGAACTCGATGAAAGAAGCGCAAAGCAGAAGGCGCTCGATACGGCAATTAAGCAGCTTGAGCAGGATTTCGGCGAAGGCACGATAATGAAGCTCGGCGCGAATAAGCATATGAATGTTCAGGCAGTCAGCACCGGCTCTATTTCGCTCGACCGCGCGCTCGGCATCGGCGGTGTTCCGCGCGGAAGGATCACCGAGATCTTCGGGCCCGAATCATCCGGTAAGACTACCGTGGCGTTACATATAATCGCGGAGGTGCAGAAGATCGGCGGTCAGGCGGCGTTTATTGATGCCGAACACGCGCTCGATCCGGTCTACGCGAAGGCACTCGGTGTAAATATAGACGAACTGTTGGTCTCTCAGCCCGACTGCGGAGAAGATGCACTCGAGATATGCGAGACGCTTGCCCGCTCGGGCGGGATCGACGTGATAGTCATCGACTCGGTCGCGGCTCTCGTTCCGAAGCAGGAGATCGAGGGCGATATGGGCCAGAACAGCGTCGGCGTGCAGGCAAGGCTTATGTCACAGGCAATGAGAAAGCTCTCCGCGGTCATCTCAAAGAGCAACGCGATAGTTATCTTCATCAACCAGCTGCGTGAGAAGGTAGGAATAAGTTACGGCAACCCCGAGGTCACGACGGGCGGCCGTGCGCTTAAGTTCTACGCCTCTGTGCGGATAGATGTCAGAAAAGCTGACCAGCTCAAGAACGGCAACGACATTTACGGCAACCGCGTAAGGTGCAAGATCGTCAAAAACAAAGTCGCGCCGCCTTTCAAAACGGCTGAATTCGACATTCTCTATGGCAAGGGCATCTCGCGCGCGGGAGAGCTTGTCGATGTCGCGTCAGATCTCGGTATAATCAAGAAGAGCGGTGCCTGGTTTGCCTACAATGACGCAAAGCTCGGACAGG
Organism: uncultured Clostridia bacterium; assembly: GCA_945485605.1. Taxonomy (GTDB): domain Bacteria; phylum Bacillota; class Clostridia; order Oscillospirales; family CAG-272; genus RGIG3994. The sequence goes on along the minus strand of CALYSG010000094.1, from coordinate 158 downwards.
GAAGGGACAACGTAAGGAAGCTTCTCGAGAGCGACAATGCGCTCTTCGAGGAGATCCTTGCGAAGGTCAGAGCCGCCGAGAGCAGCACTGAAGAGGCAGAAAGCAACGAATTCGAGCTTGATGAGGGCGATGATGAGTTCGATATCCGCACGCTTGAA
>CALYSG010000093.1 GCA_945485605.1 uncultured Clostridia bacterium | reverse complement strand
GCCGCACTCACGAGGTCGGATTTGATGCCATTGACTTCTGTATGTGTCCGATGCAACGCAATGAGTCAGAGCTTTGCCTTGACGACTGGGAATATACACTTGAGAAGCTCGTCACGATAAAGGAAGAGCTTTCGCTCGATATAAGCCAGTCGCATCTGCCTTATCCCGCGACCGCGAGACGCCGTAAGAGCGCGTGGGATCCGGGGTGCGAGCAGAACGAGTACTTCCGTAAGATGACCGAGCGTGCGGTGAGGATCTCGGGAGCTCTCGGCGTTAAGTGGGCGGTAGTTCACCCTGTCGAATACGAGACGCTTGACGATGAGCTTTTGCCGGAAAAATCGCTCGAGTACAACAAGAAGATCTACGGTCCCGTTGTCGAGCTTGCCTCCTCTCTCGGCGTAGGTATCGCTTTTGAGAATATGGCTGATCCGGAGGGCAGAAGATTCGGGGTAAGCAGTAACGAGCTTATCTCGATAATGGAAGCCTTCAACGATCCGATGGTCGGCATCTGCTGGGATTTCGGTCATGCGAACCGTGTTTTCAAGAACCAGATCCCACAGCTGAAAGCGGTCGCTCCCTATCTCCGTGCTACTCATGTTGACGACAATGTGGGCAAGGATGACCTTCACCTGTTGCCCTTCCTCGGAACTATAGACTGGAGAAGGATCATGCCGCTTCTTAAGGAGATAGGCTACGAGGGTTGCTTCAACTATGAGCTGTCTACCTGCAAGCGTATGCCCGAGGCGATGCTTGATCCTACCGTAAAATACATATACGAAATGGGCAGATATCTCCTCACGCTCGCGAAATAAAACTAAAAAAGCTGATTCCAATACGGATATTGAACCCCGACAGATTTTTCAGGTCTGTCGGGGTAGTTTTATTTGAGTATAAAGTTAAATATTTTAGGGATTCCTCTTTTATCGAGCAAGTTTAGACTTTGCATAACAAAAGCACGGGGAAACATAATATTTCCAAAACGAATCACACATAAAACCGCAGGTCTTTTTAATCAAAATAACCTTTGTAAACGACCTTACGATCGCTTGCGGGGAAGAGGTGGTTGTATAGGTCAACGCAGTAATCGTCGGTCATACTTGCGATATAGTCGACAACAATGCGGTTATGATCCTCGTTGTCGCCGTAAAGCGAGCCCTTCGCCCCGCGGAAGCGGTTGACGTAGTTTATATGATGAGTGAAGATCGTCGATTTCTTGTTGCCGCGGTCAAGGTCGTCGAGAAGCCTTTCGTATATCGCCGTGAAGATAGGCTTTACCGTTGTCTGCATCTGAGTCTTGACCGTCTCGCTCTCGTATATAAGCGCGTAATTTTCGGTTTTCGCACGTTTGAGAGCCTCAAAATGCTCCTCGTCCATCTTTATATAGGGTTTTCCGTAGCTGTTTTCGATGATGTTGACTATCATATTGTTGATTATTTCGGAGTTATAAGAGCCTATCGCACCCGAATAGAACATATCGGGTGATATGAGCTTTGCACGCTCGGCGTCCTGTCTGTCCTTGCCGAGGTAGGCTATTATGTCGGAGATGCAGACTACGCACGCCTCAAGGGTAGACGGATACAGCTCTTGCATATTCTTTCTGTCCTCGGTGCTTGCTTTGATGATCCTGTCAAACTCGGCAAAATCGGTCATGGGCTTAGGCTCGTAGATTGACTGCTCGAATTCGCCGTTGTGTGCGGCGATGCCGTTCAGTGTCTGAAGGCTTATATTATACGGAAAGATCCCGTCGAGCACTCTGACAGACTGTATATTGTGTGTGAATCTTCTGCCGGTGTGTTCACGGTACAGTGCATCAAGAAATTTCTCGCCGGCGTGACCGAAGGGAGTATGACCTATATCATGACCGAGCGAGATAGCCTCGATAAGGTCAAGATTCAAGTTCAGAGCTTTTCCTATCGTCCTCGCTATTCTCGAGACAAGCTGAACGTGAAGGCTCCTGCGCGTGAGATCGTCATTTTTATATAATGAGAACACCTGCGTTTTATCGGCGTAGCGGCTGTAATAGGGGCAGTGCATTATTTTATCTATGTCGCGTATGAAGGCCGTTCGCCAGACCGACGCTTCGTCGTGCCTGTCGTCCTTGCGCCTTGTGACATATTTTTCGTCGAAAGAATGGTCAATGTAGTTTCCTGCCATCTTTTCGGCTCTTATTCTCTCGGAAAGCTCCGGTGACAGAGTTTCAAATTTAGGCATTTCCTGTCTCCTTTCGTTTATCTTATATCGGCACCGATGCCGGCAAGAAGCCGGAAAAAGCCCGGGAAGCTCTTATTTGTTGCTTCTGCACCGTCAAGGGCTCCTCCGTAGCGAAGCAGCAGAGGTGCCAGTGCCATTGTGACGCGGTGGTCGCCGTGGCTGAGGCATACCCCGTCAGGTGTGTGAAGAGAAGAATTATATACTGTCACGCGGTCGCGTTCAACTTTGATGTCGGCGCCGAATCTGCGGAGCTCTTCTGCCATGGTCCTCGCACGGTCGGATTCCTTGTATGATAGCCTTTCGGTCCCCGTAAGCGTCGCACCGCCGTTCATCGCGGCAAGTGTCATAAGTATTGGCGCCAGGTCGGGGCAACCGTCGATCTTTATTTCCGCACCGCCTTTTACGATTTTTGCGAAAAGTCTGCGGTAAGCCGCGTCGGGCTGAAGGCTCGTCCCGGGCAGACCCGATACTTCAATATCATTTCCCGTGAAATTAAGGGCTTCGAGCATCGCGCCCGCCGAAAGATCACCTTCGACGCCGAACTCTCCTCCTTTGAAGGTATCATCGCCGCAGACGCTTATTCGGTTTCCGCTTCTTTTGGCTTTGACCCCATGTTCTGCGAGGACGCTTGCCGTCAGATCGATGTAGCCTTCGCTCCCGCATCTGCCTGTCATAACTATTTCGCTGTCACCCTTGAGCCTCAGCAGTGCGAACATAAGTCCACCGGCAAACTGGCTGCTTACATTTCCCGGAAATTCAAAACGCCCTGCGCGTAGGCTTCCTCCGACCGTCAGAACGGTATTTTCAAGGTGAAAAGTAAATCCCTCGCCGGAGAAAAGCTCATTGTAGACCGATAGCGGTCGGCTCGCGAGCTGAGATGACAGCCGGAATGTATGCACGCCCGAGCCGTTCATACAAATGGGGATCACGAATCGTAGGAGTGCGGCACTGTCGCCCGTGCATATTTCTTTCCCGGACGGTAAGGGAAGCGACGCATTGCCTTTAATCAGCGCATTGCCGTTTTCAAGCGTTACCTTCGCTCCGAGTTCGTTCATACAGGCGACGGTCGAATTTACATCGTCCGAGCTTCCGACATTTTTTACGATACTTTCCGCGTCAGCAAGGCAGGAGGCAATTATGTGCCTTATCGCACAGCTTTTTGAGGGAGGGACCGATACCTTTCCCGAAAGGCGCGAAGGTGAAAAAGAGAGCTTCATATATTTATTCCACCGTGAGTCTTAATGTATTCATTGAAGACCTCCGCGGCTCCTACGGCAGAGCAGACCGAGGTCACCCCGTCGTCGAGCTCTTTTGCATCAATTCCGATACGATGCAGAAGAAGAGCGAATATATGCCTGAGCGGGTCGCTGCCGCCGATATAGAAGGGAACTCCGGGACGGCAGACACCTAAGGCACCGATAATATCGTCATGAAGCGCTGCGCCGACAAAAAGGTTTCCGCAGTCCTCTTTAGTGTAGCCTCCCCAGACCATTGCATTGCGGGCTTTTATAAGGCTCGGTGATGTTCCGAGCTTTTCCGCAAGGTCAAATCCGAGGAAAAGCATTTTTTCGTTAATTTCTCCTATAAGCGGGGAGGGAAGTGCGTGACGGAGTATCGTATTACCGGATATCGCTGCCATAAATTCGCCACACATTCCGGTCTGCATGATTGCTATCCTGCCGTCCTTGTCTATATAAAGCGTCTTATTGTAGGTCCCGGGCAGCGCAAGTGTGAAATCCCCGGTAAGTCCGCACAGCTTCATTATACCGTATGTCTCACATTCTTCGCCGCTCATAGAGTCAAGACCGGCAATAAGCTCTGATTCCGATCCGCCTCTTTCGGGCGAGGTCCTTATGCCGGGAATGAAAAACACCGGAATGTCCGGGTATTCGGGAAGCCTTACGGCTTCCGCGCCGCTTGCGCTCTTCTTAAGCCCCGCCGGCATCATAACGTGAGGTACACGGTGTATACCTACGTCCGACGAGAGTATACCTGAGCAGACTATTGCTTCAACATCGCTTTTTTTCAGGCTGTTAAACTTGAGAAGCTCTTCCGTCGCTTCGGAAAGGATCCCGATGAGCGGCAGGCGAGGCTCTTCCTTTCCGGACACGAGCGACCTTTTCTTAACCTCCGATATAATACGTCCGCCCGCGACGAGTCGGCAACGCATATTTGTCATTCCGCAGTCAACTATGATAAGCAAAGGTATCGCCTCCTTAAATTTACTTATATTATAAACCAAACGAAATCTTATGTCAATCGGAAAAACTCACGTGCCGCTTGCATATCTTCGAATAATGTGATAAAATAAAAAAACATTAAGTCTGGACTTGAAAGGATTGATAAAATGAAAAAAACAGTTATGCAGAAATACGCACGCCTTATCGCGAGAAAGGGCGTGAACCTCAGAAAAGGGCAGGAGGTATTGATAAACGCCTCGCTCGATCAGCCCGATTTCGTCTGTATGGTAGCTGAGGAATGTTACCGTGCGGGAGCATCAAAGGTCACGGTCGAATGGAGCCATCAGCCGCTTACGAAACTTAACTACCGCTTCCGTTCGCAGAAGGTGCTTAATAAGATCGAGGACTGGGAGCTTGCACGTCTTAATCACCGCGCCGATACCCTGCCCGCGATGATCTATATCGAATCCGACGATCCCGACGGACTAAGCGGAATAAATCAGGATAAGGTATCAAAGGCGCAGAGGGCAAGATATCCTCTGATAAAACCCATAAGAGACAAAATGGAGAACAAGTATCAGTGGTGCATCGCCGCGGTTCCGGGGGAAAAATGGGCGAAGGCAGTATTTCCCGATCTGCGCGTGAATCAGGCGGTCGAGAAGCTCTGGGAGGCGATACTTTACACCTCTCGTGCCGACGGAGACGATCCCGTAGCCGCCTGGGAGGAGCACAATGCCGACCTTAAGGCAAGGTGTGACTATCTCAATTCTCTTGGGATAGAAGAGCTTCACTATACCTCGTCCAACGGTACCGATTTCAGAGTAGGACTTATTGAGGATGCGCTTTTTCTCGGCGGAAGTGAGTTGACTCTCGGCGAGGGCAGGGAATTCAACCCTAATATCCCGAGTGAGGAGGTATTCACCTCTCCGATGCGCGGCAGAGCCGAGGGCAAGGTAGTATCTACCCGTCCGCTTTCCTACCGTGGCGAGCTTATCGAAAACTTTTCGATCGAATTTGAGGGAGGCAAGGCTGTCAGAGTCAGTGCCGAAAAGAACGAAGAGCTACTGCGCGATATGATCTCGCTCGATGACGGTGCATCGTATCTTGGCGAGGCGGCGCTCGTACCCTACGATTCTCCGATAAGAAATTCGGAAATAGTATTCAGGAACACTCTCTTTGATGAGAATGCCTGCTGCCACTTAGCTCTCGGAATGGGCTTTGCAAACTGTATCAGGGACTACGGTAAATATTCGCTTGAGGAATGCCGCGAAAAGGGAATCAACGATTCTATGATCCACGTTGACTTTATGATAGGTTCTCCCGATCTCTCGATCGATGCACTGACTCGCGACGGAAGAAATGTTCCGATATTCCGCAACGGTAATTGGGCATTCTGAAAGATAAAAATGACCTTCCTTTCGGAAGGTCATTTTTAAGTAGGAGTTTATCTTTTGCAGAGAAGCTCGAGTCTGTCAATGGTCTCGGTAATGTCCTTCTCGGTAGTTTCGGGGTGAATGGTGCATAGCCTTATGACCTTGTGTCCACACAGCTCGGTCGTAAATACCTGTGCATATCCGCTCTTCGTAAGTTCGGCAGCCGCCTCGTGATTTATTCTGTCGCGTGCTTCTTCGGATAAAGTCGACGTCGGTGCATAGCGGAAATTAACTATTCCGAGTTTTGCCGGCGATATTATCTCAAAGCCTTCTTTTTGACATATATATTTTTCGGCAAACGAGGCAAGATCACATCCGTGATCTATCACGTGTCCCATTTCGTCACTTCCGAGAACCTGAAGCGTCAGCCAGAGCTTCAGCCCTCTTGCCGGGCGGGTAAGCTCGGGCCCGAGATCCCAAAATTCAACGGCCTCCGGCGATGCTTCGGCATCCTTCAGGTATTCGGGGTGAGCCGCAAAGCTGTTCACGAGCTGAGTTCTGTTTCTTACAAGAACTACGCTGCAACCGTAAGTCTGACACATCCATTTGTGTGCGTCCCAACTGAGGCTGTCGGAAAGCTCAATTCCGGCAAGCTCGCTTCCGTGAGTTTTCGACAGCAACGCCGAGGCTCCGTATGCACCGTCAACGTGCATCCACATATTGTATTTGTGACATATGTCCGATATTTCGTAAAGGGGATCAACGCTTCCCGTATTGGTGGTACCTGTGCTTGCGACAACGGCAAAGGGTTTCTTGCCGTCTTTTATGTCTTTTTCCACCTCGCGCAGAAGCTCCGAGGTATCCATACGGAAACTGCGGTCGGTGTTGATAATATGTATCTGATCGTTTGAGAAACCTATTATATGAAGCCCCTTGGCGACCGAGGAATGGGTCTGAGCCGAGACATACACGACGGCCTTCGGACGTTCCTCAAATGTGAGCTTTGTATCTCTCGCGGCGGTCAGCGCCGTAAGATTTGCAATTGATCCTCCGGAGACGAAGAGACCTCCGCTTCCTTGCGGATAGCCGGCAAGAGAGCACATCCATTTTATAAGAATTTTCTCTATCCGGTCGACCGTAGGGGCATTAAGCTTGCAGCTTGCGTGCGGGTTTACGGCATTAGTCATTACGTCGCCCATCCATGACAGAAGCGACATGGTCGAGGGGACGCAAGAGAAGCTGCGCGGATGCTGTGAAAGCGAGACGCTTGAGAAAATATCATTGAGAAATTCTCTGTATACCGTATCAAGCTCGCGCCCTTTTTCGGGAACTGTCATAGCGCTTACGCGGTCAAGGGTATCCTTTCCGACATGAGGAACTACCGGCATATTTTCAAGGTCGTCATAAAATATTACCGTTTTTTCGGTGAAATCCCGGATCAGTTCCGCGATATGCGCATTTTTTTCATTCATTTTATGAAACTTCCTTCTT
>CALYSG010000092.1 GCA_945485605.1 uncultured Clostridia bacterium | reverse complement strand
ATAATATTGCTATGAGAACAGGTGCAAAGGAATTTGCTTATGGATAGAATTGTTATAAACGGCGGCAAGCGACTGAACGGTACAGTATCGATCAGCGGAATGAAAAATGCCGCTCTGCCGATCGTTTTTTCGAGCATAGTCACCGGTGCGGAATGTATTATCGAAAACATTCCGCCCGTGAACGATGTCCTCATGGCACTCGAGATAATCCGAGAGATGGGGGCTGAGGTCGAATTCACCGATATTTTTCAGACGACCGTCAGAATCAATTCCGCAAATATAAAACCATGCAGTGCGCCTGACGACATGGTAGCGAAGATACGCGGATCGATATACCTTGCCGGTGCCGAGCTCGGTCGGTTCGGACATTCGAGCGTAGCTTTGCCCGGAGGGTGCAATTTCGGTAAGCGACCAATAGATCAACACGAGAAGGCGTTCAGAACTCTCGGGGCGGATGTTGTTTCGGATGACAAGAGAATCACCTGCAGCGCTCCGGAAGGTCTCAGAGGCGCAACGGTATATTTTGATATCGTGTCGGTCGGAGCGACGATAAACGCGATGATAGCCGCCGTGCGCGCCGAAGGTGTGACGGTACTTGAAGGTGCGGCGAGAGAACCGCATATAGTTGACGTGGCAAACTTCCTTAACACCTGCGGAGCTAACATATCGGGTGCGGGTACTGATACAATTAAGATCCGAGGCGTTAGGGAGCTTCACGGGTGTGACTGTTATACGATAATACCCGATATGATCGAGGCGGGTACATATATGGCTGCCGTTGCCGCGACCGGAGGCTGCGTAAGGGTTGAAAACATAATACCGAAGCATATGGATATAATTTCCTCAAAGCTCTCCGAGATGGGTGCGTTCATTGAGGAGGATGACGATGCGATCACGGTTACGGTTAACAAAAGACTTCGTGCCGTGAATATAAAGACTGCGCCTTATCCCGGTTTCCCGACAGATATGCACCCGCAGTTTTCGGCACTCTTCACGACATGTGACGGAGTCAGTGAAATGAACGAAACCGTATTTGAACAGCGGTTCAGGTATGTTGACGAGCTTCGGAAGATGGGAGCCGTGATAAACATAAACGGAAAGACCGCAAGGATCGCAGGTGTTAACCGTCTCTCCGGTGCTACGGTCAAGGCTGTCGACCTTCGCGCAGGTGCAGCTATGATAATCGCCGGACTTGCCGCAGAGGGTGAGACCGTCATAACCGATGTGGAGTCAATACAGCGCGGATATGCAAATATCGTAAATAATTTCCGAGCGCTCGGCGCGGACATAGAAGATATAGGCTATGCCGTGCACATCTTCAACGAAGATTAAACCGACTGAAAAAAAGCCGCATATGCGGCTTTTTTTCAGTCGGTCTTTTCTGTATGCTTTTTTGCGCCGATCTTTGTCAGGAATCTGAAGGTGAGAGGGGCAACGGCAATCACACAGGCGACGACGGCAAAATACCTTACCGCTCTGAGCCAGAGCGGCTCAGCACCTCCGCCAATGAAGATGAAAAGGTATTTAAGGACTTCTTTGACTCCAATGACTATTGTACAGCCGGCGGCTAACTTAAGAAGCTGAATAGGGAACGGTGCTTTGGTTTCAAAACGTATGAAACGTTCCTCTATCGGATAAAAGGCGAATGCTGCGCCGGTGGCACCGACAAGAGAGCATGCTATCTTTTGCATACTGAAAAGGTTTTCCTTGTCAATATCTGCGGGGAAAGAATAGCAAAAAGAAAAAATAAGAAACGCCACGGACGAGAGAAAGAAGCCGCCGAGCAACCAGAACAGGATGACGGGCTTCCTGTCAGACAGCTTAAATATCGGATAGAGTCCGAATACGAGCGCAGTACCTATCAGAATTGATACACCGACATCAAGAGGTGTGTGGACGCCGAGGTACATACGCGATACTGCGATGGCGATTATAAGCACGATCGAGACAATGGTCGACCATCTTTTCTTTAAAAACCTTGCGATGCTTCCGTAGGTACCGACTGCGTTCTGAGTATGACCGCTCGGGAATGAATAGCCCTCCGCATCTGCGCGGGCAGATTCGACGATAGTGAAATTCTCGTCTATCACCCACGGACGAGGAACCATGAAAATTATTTTTAGCAGCTGATTTATTATGACACCGATATATCCGACGCTCAAAACAAAGAATCCGCGCTTCTTATCAACACACCAGTATACAATCAGAGCAAACACAATAAAGGCTATCTCGCTTCCGAGATATGTAAATGCTGTCATTATTGCGTCAAGAAAAGGATTCCTTATTGATTCAAAAAAGTAGAGAACTTCCATAGATACCTCCGTATTTTACATTATGATACCATAAAACCATCAAAAAATCAATCATTTCGGATAATATTATGTTGAAAAAATGGTTTGACTTACCGCGAGTTATGTGATATAATAAACTTGATTTATTTTAATATAAATGCGAAACGGAGAGACTCATGAGAATACTCGGAATAGACCCCGGACTTGCGATCGTCGGTTGGGGCGTGATCGATTATGAAGGATCGAAATTCCGAACGGTCGATTACGGTTCAATAACGACTCCGTCGGGTATGTCGACCGACGAAAGGCTTATGCTGATCGATGACGGAGTGCGGGAGCTGACCGAGAAATATTCGCCGGAGCACCTTGCGGTAGAGGAGCTCTTCTTCAACACGAATATTACAACGGGGATCAGAGTAGCCGAGGCGCGCGGTGTGATACTCTGCCGTTGCCGACGCGCGGGGCTTAAAATACACGAATATACACCTCTTCAGGTAAAACAGGCTGTAGTCGGCTACGGGCGCGCCGACAAAAAGCAGGTCATAACGATGGTGACGATGCTTCTCGGGTTGAACAAACCGCCGAAGCCCGACGACACTGCTGACGCGCTTGCGATTGCCATATGCCATGCGCACACCGGCGCATCAAGGATCGCCGGATACTACAATATCAAGTAAATTTACGGAGTTTTTTATGTGGGCAGCCGAAAACTGGAAGGATTACGAGCTTATCGATACATCTGACGGAGAAAGACTTGAGAAATGGGGAAAATTTACCCTTGTCCGTCCCGATCCGCAGGTGATATGGAGTGCTGTAAAGGGCAGGGACTGGGCAAGTGCCGACGCCTCGTATAAACGTTCAAAGAGCGGAGGAGGCGCATGGTCGTCGAACAGATTGCCCGAGAGCTGGAGCATCGGGTACGAAAAGCTCGGACTGAAGTTTGTCATAAAACCCATGGGCTTCAAGCATACCGGTCTTTTTCCCGAGCAGGCGGCAAACTGGGACTGGTTTTACGACCTGATCGCCGGGACGGGAAGGAAGATAAGAGTGCTTAATCTTTTTGCCTATACAGGCGGAGCCACGGTGGCGGCGGCTGCCGCGGGAGCCTCGGTCGTGCATGTTGATGCTTCAAAGGGCATGGTCGCGCAGGCTAAGGAAAACGCGGCTCTTTCCGGACTTGCAGATGCACCGATAAGGTATATTGTCGACGATTGCCGTAAGTTTACCGAGCGTGAGATACGGAGGGGCAACCGATACGACGCGGTTATAATGGATCCTCCTTCTTACGGAAGAGGACCCGGAGGCGAGATGTGGAAACTTGAGGAGAATATCAACGAGCTTGTTAAATTGACTGCGGGAGTGCTTTCGGATGATCCGCTGTTTTTCCTCATAAATTCATATACTACAGGGCTTTCGCCTCTTACCATGCGATATCTGATCGATCTTAATGTAAAATCAAGGTTCGGCGGCGTCTCAGACGCCGGAGAGCTTGCGCTTCCGGTGAAGCGCACGGGCGGTTATCTGCCATGCGGTGCGGCGGCACGCTGGACAAAAAATTGAAATTCTACGGAGCTGAAATTGAAAGAACCTTTTATAAGAGTGGAAAATCTGTCGTATTCTTACGGGGACGGCGGAAACGAAAAGCCGAAGCATCCCGCCGTATCGGGGATAAGCCTTGAGATAGGTGAGGGTGAATATTTGGCTGTCATAGGCAGGAACGGATCGGGAAAGTCGACTTTTGCTAAGCTGCTTAACCTTATCCTTGATCCGACCGATGGCAAGATATATATATCGGGGAAAGACGTGACCTCGCCCGACATGACGGACGAGGATGTTTATGCCGTAAGACGCGATATAGGAATGGTATTCCAGAATCCCGACAATCAGCTCGTTGCTACAGTGGTAGAGGACGATGTGGCGTTCGGACCGGAGAACCTCGGGCTGCCGCGTGAAGAACTCAGAAAACGTGTCGACGATGCGCTTGCGGCGGTCGGTATGACCGAATTTGCGGGATATGAGCCTCACAGACTTTCGGGAGGTCAAAAACAGAGGGTAGCGATCGCGGGGATCATTGCGATGCTTCCGAGGTGTATAATATTTGACGAGTCGACAGCAATGCTTGACCCGATAGGCAGACGCGATACCGTCGAAATGATGGAAAAGCTCAACCGTGAGAAAGGGATCACGGTCATAACGATCACTCATTATATGGACGAAGCGGTGCGTGCCGACCGGGTAATTGTGATGGATAACGGCAGGGTGCTTGCCGACGGTACACCAAAGCAGGTCTATTCGGATCGCGAGCTTATCCTTTCTGCGGGACTTGAGCTTCCGCAGTGCGCGACGCTTGTGGACAGACTCCGCACGGCAGGTGTAAACATTCCGGACGGTGACAGCACGACTCCCGAGAAATGCGCAGAGCTTATTGCTTCGGCGCTGAAGGGCGGTGAGCTTTCTTGAACAAGGCGGAGCTTAAAAACGTGACCTTCCGGTATATGCCCGGAACTGTTTATGAGACGTTGGCACTGAACGACGTCAGCGTAGGCTTTGAAGACGGTAAGATAACCGGTCTTATAGGACATACAGGTTCCGGAAAATCGACGCTCGTCGGTATGCTGAACGGACTTATCAGACCCATGTCCGGCGAGGTTTTGCTCGACGGGGAGAATATATGGGAAAAACCGAAAAATATAGGCTCGGTGCGTTTTCGCGTAGGGCTTGTCATGCAGTATCCCGAATATCAGCTCTTTGAAGATACGGTGGAGAAGGATATATCATTCGGACCGAAAAACATGGGGCTATCCCCCGACGAGATATCACGGCGCGTTAAGGAAGCCGCGGATATTGTCGGACTGTCCGGAAAGGAGCTTGCAAAATCTCCGTTTGACCTTTCCGGAGGTCAGAAACGCCGCGCGGCAATAGCCGGAGTCATGGCTATGGAACCCGAGCTTCTCGTCCTCGACGAGCCGGCGGCGGGACTTGACCCGGTCGGACGCGAGACGGTCTTTTCGGCTATTGCCGATTATCGCAATATGAGAAATTCGACGGTTGTTATAGTCAGCCACAGTATGGAGGACATGGCACGCTGGTGCGATGTGCTTACCGTTATGGCGGACGGCGGGGTGCTTATGACCGGAAGCTGCGAGGATGTCTTCTCGCATGCGGAGGAGCTGAAAAAGACGGGGCTTGACCTGCCGCAGATAACAAAGCTGATGCTTCTTTTGCGCGAGAAGGGAGTCCCGGTCGGGGAAAATATCTATACCGTCGAGGCGGCTTATGCGGCTCTGACGGAAATATTCGGAAAGAGAGCCTCTCTGAAGAGAATCTGATGAAAAATATATCGATAGGACAATATTACGCCGCCGATTCGCCGATACATCGACTCGACGCGCGAACAAAACTTATACTTGCGATCCTTTGCATTGTATGTACCTTCATCTGCAAGAGCACGTTCGCTTTCGTGGCGCTCATGATCTTCGGCGTGCTGCTTGTGCTGATATCAAGGATACCGCCGAAGGTGATATTTAGAGCCATGAAGCCGATAGTATTTATCATGCTGTTTACTGCATTGATAAATATTTTCTGGACCGGCGGAGAGATACTGCTCTTTGAGTGGAAGTTCATAAAGGTCTACGCCGAGGGACTTTACAATGCCGCATTTATGACTGTCAGGATAATAGTTCTTATTATAGGTTCAAGCATTTTTCTTACCTATACGACGACACCGATAGCTCTGACCGACGGAACGGAGAGGCTTCTTTCGCCTCTTAAAAAGATAAAAGTTCCGGTTCACGAGTTTGCCATGATGATGTCAATAGCTCTTCGTTTCGTTCCGACGCTGATCGACGAGGCAGACAGGATAATGTCGGCTCAGAAGGCAAGGGGGACAGATTTCTCCTCCGGAGGCCTTATAAAGCGTGCAAAGGCACTGATCCCCATAATAATTCCCCTCTTCGTGTCGGCATTCAGACGTGCCGACGAGCTTGCAACAGCCATGGAATGTCGCTGTTATCACGGCGGAGAGGGAAGGACAAAGCTTCACGTTACTCATCTCGGCTTTTCTGACTTTTTTGCTTTGATACTGATGATCGCGTTCGGTGCGGCGCTGGTGCTCATAAATATTTACGCATCAAAATACGGTTTAGGATACGTGATGCCCTGATGAAAATACTTATAGAGCTGTCGTTCATCGGTACTGCCTTCTGCGGTTGGCAGTCACAAAAAAACGGAGGGTCTGTTCAGGAGACACTGACAGAAGCCGCGGGCAAGCTTTTCGGATTTCCGTGCGATATTACCGGTTGCAGCAGAACCGACAGCGGAGTGCATGCGATCGGATACCGTGCGGCGATCACGGCGAAGGGGGCTGATTATATCATCACCTCTATTCCGGTCGGAGCTGTTCCGCGTGCGCTGAATACCTTTCTGCCGCAGAGCATTTCGGTGCTCTCCGCCAATGAGGTGCCGGATACCTTACATCCGAGATATGATGTGAAATACAAGGAATACCTTTACAGGATACTTGACCGTCCCGAACGTGACGCTTTTCTCGCGGGAAGATGCTGGCATATACCCCACAGACTCGATGAGGGGGCTATGGATCTCGGAGCGAAAGCCTTCATCGGCAGACATGATTTTTCATCATTTATGGCGGCGGGCTCGGATATAAAGGATACGGTCAGGACTGTAACGGCGGCATCTGTCGTGCGCGAAGGCAGCACGGTCGTGTTCCGCGTTTCGGCTGACGGATTTCTTTACAATATGGTGCGGATAATGACGGGAACGCTTGTAAGAATAGGAGAGGGAAAGGCATCCGCCAATGACGTTCAAAAGGTCATTTCCGCCCGTGACCGCTCTGCGGCGGGTGTTACTGCACCTGCCGAAGGATTGTTTCTTAATAAGGTCGTATATTGACCGGAAAGGAGAAGAAAAACGTGTTTCTCGATAAGCTGAAGCCTTATCTGCATATAGGCGGTAAGGATAAACTGAAAAAGGAATATCTCAGCCCTCACAACGAGTATTCATGCAGGTATTCATTGCCGACAAGGCCGAGGGACCATGGAAACACATAAACAT
>CALYSG010000091.1 GCA_945485605.1 uncultured Clostridia bacterium | reverse complement strand
CTTCGATGGAAGTGTACTCCTCGGCGGGTCTGAAAAGTATCGAAATGCACCATATACCCGCAAGGGCGACGAGCGTATAGATTATACGGCTGACAAGTGCGCCCTGTCCGCCGAAGATCCACGCGACGATGTCGAACTTGAAGAGACCTATGCTTCCCCAGTTCAGAGCGCCGATTATCGTAAGCACCAGCGCGATCTTATCCATAATGACCATTTTTTAAAATCCTCCTTGATTTTTTTACGGTCGATACTATTTTACCCCGCCGCGCCGAATTATTACATAATAAATTATGGGAGTATCAAAGCCCGTTTCCGACGGAATAATAAAGTAAAAAAACAACCGAAAGGAAGACTTTTATGCGAAGACTCTCACAGATCTACGATGAAAACGTCGCACAGCTTGACAGGCTTCTGCGAGTTGACGAAAACTTTGATGTTCTAAAAAAAATAATGAAGATAGGCAACGACGAGCTGACACTTTACTATATCGACGGCTTCATAAAGGACGGAATAATGGAGAAGCTCATGATATACTTTCTGTCGCTGAAGAGTACGGGAAGCTCGGCTGACGAATTTTCGGTTTCAAGTCTGCCGTACGTTGAGACCGATGTGACGGAAGATCTTGACGTTATGATCCATATGGTCATGTCGGGGGCGGCTCTGATCCTCGGCTCGACCTTCTCGGATTCGGCGATAATCGTCGACGCGAGGGAATACCCGGCGCGCGAGACCTCCGAGCCCGAAAGCGATCGGGTGATGCGCGGCGCACGCGACGGCTTTGTCGAGACACTTATCTTCAACACGGCGCTGATACGGCGAAGGATAAGGGACACTGCGCTTACTATGCACTATATAAGCGTCGGAAGCTCTTCAAAGACCGACGTTATCGTATGCTACCTTGCCGACCGAGCCGACCCGGAGCTTGTCGAGAGCATAAAGAAAAGGCTTTCTTCGATAAAAACGTCATCGCTGACCCTCGGGCAGGAGTCGCTGAAGGAATGTCTCATAAAGAGCAACTGGTACAATCCGTTTCCGAAGATAAGGATGACCGAGCGCCCCGACGCGGCGGCGGCACAGCTCTATGAGGGGAGCGTGCTTGTGATCTGCGACAACACGCCTCAGGTAATGGTGTTACCGACGACGGTCTTTGACTTTGTGCAGGAGACGAACGACTTCTATTTTCCCCCGGCGACGGGGACCTATATACGCGCCGTAAGGTTCGTGGTCTTCTGGCTGACGCTTTTTCTGACGCCCGTGTGGCTGTTACTCGTGAAGAATCCCGCGGCGGTGCCCGATTGGCTGTCTTTTGTCATCCCGACCGAGACCGGGCGGCTTCCTATCTTTGTCCAGCTCTTGCTCGTCGAGTTTATCGTCGACGGTCTGCGAATGGCGTCGATGAACACCCCCGATATGCTCGCAAACTCGCTGTCGATAGTCGGCGGGCTTATCCTCGGCGACTTTGCCGTCGATATAGGCTGGCTGATACCCGAGGTCATACTCTATATGGCATTCGTTGCGATAGCGAATTTCACGCAGAGCTCCTACGAGCTCGGCTACGCCCTGAAATTTTTCCGAATGGGACTTCTTATACTGACGCAGCTCTTAAACTGGTGGGGATTCGGGCTCGGCGCGGTCGGAATACTTGTCCTGCTCGCGACGAATAAGACCGTGAACGGGAAGCGGAGCTATCTCTACCCGCTGATACCCTTCAACGGCAAGGCGCTCCTCACAATGTTCGTGAGGGTCAGAAAACGCGACAATGAGTAAACTCGGAATGAGCGCCGATAAAAGGGCGGAGAAGCGGCTGGAGGAGAGGAAAAGCTCGGTCGCTTCCTGCCGTCTGCCGGGGATAATGACTCTTTGCCTGCTTGCCGTCTGCCTTGCCGCAGTGCCTTTTCTGACAGCTGTCATAAAAAGTCCCGATTTCTCGGAGAACGAGAACCGTATGCTCGCAAAGCCCCCGGTGTTTTCCTTTTCCTCACTTGTTTCGGGAAGGTTTTTCTCCGAGCTTGAGGACTGCATGTCCGACCGTATAGTTTTCAGGGACGCGGCGGTGAGGGCTCACGCCGACCTCAGCCTTGCCGCCTGTCTTTTTCTTGAGACAAACGGCGTTATCCCTACGCGTGACGGACGCCTTATAGCCCGCCGCCATGTCACGGAGGAGCGCCGAAGCTCGCTTTCGCGGGCGGTCGAAAACGGTCTGCGCCTGTCTGAGCTTATAGGGAACGATAAAACTCTTTTTTCCGTCGTCGCGTCACCCGCCGAGGCGGAGAAGGAGAGCCTGAACCTTCTCGCCCGTGCCGCGCTGGCGCGTGAATCGGATCCCGAGCTTCCTTACGGTATTGAATATGTTGAAGGATTTCCTGCGGAGAGCTTTTATAGAACCGATCACCACTGGACGACCGTGGGGGCTTTTTCGGCATATACGAGGCTTGCGCCGCTGCTTGGCGTTGAGCCTTATAAGACCGAGGATTTCCATATCGAGACATTTTGCTCGGATTTTCGCGGGACGCTCGTATCAAGGTCCGGGCTGTATGGTTTTCCCGCTGACCGTGTGGAGCTTTTCAGGTACACGGAGGACCGAAGCTTCTGTGTCACCGATATGCAGAGCGGCGAGCGGCTCGAGCTGACCGGGGGCTTTTACGATATGACCGCGCGGTCAAGGAAGGATAAATATTCGGTCTTTCTCGGCGGCAACTACGGCTATATAAGGATAGAAGGAGAAGGGAAGGACAGACCACGCCTGCTTCTTCTGAAGGACAGCTACGCTAACTCGCTTATCCCCTTTCTTGCAAGGCATTTTGACATTGACGCGGTCGATCCGAGGTACTTCAGGGGGGATATAAAGGATATAGCCGGCACCTGTGATCGGGCGCTGATCCTTTACAGCATCGATCAGCTCGCCACGGACGCCTACCTCGAGAGGCTCCTTATAGATCAACCGAGCGCCACGTCGAGCAGCATCATGGCGGCAAAGCCGGCGACGATCCCCATGGTTGCGAAGTATGGCTCGGCTTCGCGGTTCTGCTGACATTCGGGGATAAGCTCGTGCACGGCGACAAGGATCATTGCCCCGGCGGCAAAGGACAGAGCGAGAGGCAAAAGCATTCCGATGCTTACGACAGCGACGGCACCTATGACGCCCGCGATCGGCTCGACCATGCCCGAGGCCTGACCGAGGAAGAAGCTCTTTCTTCTCGAGCAACCCTCGCGGCGAAGAGGAAGAGATACGGCGGCACCCTCCGGAAAGTTCTGAAGCCCTATCCCGACGGCAACGGTGACAGCCCCCGTGAGCGCCTCGGCAGAGAAGCCCTCGGTTCCGAGCGCACCGAAGGCTACTCCGACGGCAAGACCTTCGGGTATATTGTGAAGGGTTATCGAGAGCACGAGCATGATTATTCGGTTTATCCTTACGCCCCTCTCGCCCGTGTCGAGAGAGGCGCGCCACTGCGCGCGTCTTACGAGCTTGTCGGAGAGCCACATAAAAAGCGCCCCGGAGATAAAGCCGAGCGTCACGGCGATCCACGCCGGGATAGTGTAGGTCCTTTCGGCAAGCTCTATCGCGGGCTGCAAAAGCGACCAGAAGCTCGCCGCGATCATGACCCCTGCGGCAAAGCCGAGCATAAGGTTAAGGACCTTCTGATTTGTGTTTTTGAAAAAAATGACGGTTGCCGCGCCGAGTGCCGTCACGGCCCAGGTCCCGATCGTGGCGGCAAGAGCGTAGAGTATTGCCTGATTCATGTGTGTGCTTCCTTTCTTAAGGCTCGCTAACAAGTTTATGCATTTCCCACTGCAATGTGACATAAAACGACACGGGCTTCCCGTCGAAAATTTTTTCGGCAGATTCACATAATGATTTGACATTTCTCTGTTTCGGGTGTATAATTTAACCAAATAAACGAAGGAGATACATAAAATGAAAGAAAAACTGCTTATCGGCGCGTCGTCGCGCTTTCATACCGCTTACCCCGGGGGGAGCTATTCTCCGATCGAGATGATCGAGCATTTTCACAAGGTCGGATTCAGGGCAATTGATTTCGACATTGCGACAGTGCCCGAGATGGGGGAGAACTGGAAGAAGACCCTCGGAGAGGCTGTCGAGCTCGCCGCAAAGTACGGTATCAGAATGGACTACGGACACCTGCCCTTCAAACCTGTAAAAAAGCCCGACGGCAGTAACGATAAGGAGCTTTTCAATAAAAGAATGATGCTCTCGATAGAGGCGGCGGGCTTTGCCGGGATAAAGAACGCAGTCATCCATCCGGCAAAGAACAAACCGGGCGAGGACGGATTCAAAAAGAATATAGAGTGTTTAACACCCTACGCCGAGCAGGCGCAGAAATTCGGCGTGCGCCTTACGATAGAGAATATGCGCAGCGCGAAGGAGGCCGAGGGCTATCATCGCTATTCCTCTGTTGCCGACGAGGTCATCGAGCTTGCCGATTATTTCGGTGCGGATATATGCTGGGATTTCGGGCATTCGAATACGACGGGGCTGTATAAGCAGTCGGAGGAGCTTAAGAAGATCGGCAAAAGGCTCGCGGTGCTTCACGTGAACGATAACCACGGGGGAGAGGACGAGCACCTGCCGCCATTCCTCGGTACAATAGACTGGCTCGACGCGGTCGAGGGACTTCGCGCGGCGGGATATACGGGTGTATTCAACTACGAGTGCAAGATGATGAGACTTCCGAAGGATGCCGCAACGCGGGAGGGCATTGCCGCCTATATGATCGGCGTGGGGAACTACCTCACCGACCTGATAGCAAAGGAATGACGGATCTTCTGCCCGGAACGAGATCATAAACAGGTAAGAAAAAAAGATTGTCGGAGGTTGTAAAAGTCTGTCACAAAGGCGCGAGGCGTGTCATATTATGTTAACGGAGCGGGAAACCGAGCCGAAAAACATAATTGGAGGTTTTTTTATGAACGGCGGAAACTGCATTTGCAATCTTCTCGACGATCAGAACATCTTCTGGTTGATCCTCATAGGACTCATTTTCTTCTGCTGCTGCTGCAACGGCAGATAACCGGAGAAGGGGAGACACCCACGGGTGTCTCCCTGAATTTTTTATAAAAGATCGGAAAAGGTATTGACAAAAGGTCAAAGAGACGGTATAATATAAAAGTATCTGACGTACAGGCGGCAGAGAAATGAATACGGAGAAGTACCCAAGGGGTCAAGGGGGCAGTTTGCTAAACTGTTAGGTCGGGTTACCGGCGCGCGAGTTCGATCCTCGCCTTCTCCGCCAAAGAAGAGGGAGTGCAAAGCACTCCCTCTTCTTTGGCGGAGAAGGCGCAAGGGAAGAACTCTGCAAGTTTGCGAGCGGATGGGCAGACGTTGGCATTAGGCGAGAAAAGACCGCGAGCGAGCGAGCGAGCGAGCGAGCAAGTTTCGCATTTGTATTACAAAAGCATTGTGCAAAGCCCATACCCCTAAAGATGCACGAGCGCAACCATAGGCTCCCTCCGGAAGGGAGCTGTCAGCGAAGCTGACTGAGGGAGAGTGCGCTACAAAGGAATTAACTCAAACTCAAAGTAACGCAGGCTCCTTCCACTGCTAACGCGGTCCCCCTCCCTCCCGGAGGGCAGGCGTAGCCTGCCCATCTCACCTTCCCGCCGACATTGTTTCCGGGTGAAGGCTTCACCTTTCAGTGAATAAACCGCGAGGTTTGGCAGCGGGCACTGCCCGCCCGCGAGGAAAAATACTTGAACGATCCTCGCCACGCCAAAGAAGAGGGGCACGCAACGCGTGCCCCTGTTCTTTGGCGGAGAAGGCGCAAGGGAAGAACTCTGCAAGTTTGCGAGCGGATGGGCAGACGTTGGCATTAGGCGAGAAAAGACCGCGAGCGAGCGAGCGAGCGAGCGAGCAAGTTTCGCATTTGTATTACAAAAGCATTGTGCAAAGCCCATACCCCTAAAGATGCACGAGCGCAACCATAGGCTCCCTCCGGAAGGGAGCTGTCAGCGAAGCTGACTGAGGGAGAGTGCGCTACAAAGGAATTAACTCAAACTCAAAGTAACGCAGGCTCCTTCCACTGCTAACGCGGTCCCCCTCCCTCCCGGAGGGCAGGCGTAGCCTGCCCATCTCACCTTCCCGCCGACATTGTTTCCGGGTGAAGGCTTCACCTTTCAGTGAATAAACCGCGAGGTTTGGCAGCGGGCACTGCCCGCCCGCGAGGAAAAATACTTGAACGATCCTCGCCACGCCAAAGAAGAGGGGCACGCGTTGTGGCGCACTCCGTAAGGGAGCAAAAAGGCGATAGAGAATTTCAAGTTTCTATCGCCTTTTGTATTACCAACAGGATTGTGGTGAGTAAGCGCGCCCTTGGAAAGATAAATTAGAAGCTGTTACTTTTTCCTTAGAATATCCAATGTGTGGTGGGATGCTCCGATCAAATCCTGACGCTCACAAATCGTAAAATGATAATCCATCCACTTACTGAAGATTTCATCATCCATTGAATCAATGCACTCCCGTTGGTAATTCGTTGCACCATCTGTTGCAATAAGTTTGATTCTTTCTATCGGAAATTCAGCATCCAGCGAAGCTATGTCCTCTGTCCGCACCAGTTCAAATACATCCTTCGGCTCGCTGATGCAATGCCAGTCTGTCGTCAGCATATTGAGTTCCATCGTTTCGTGCAGATGATTAGAGCCAAATACATATTGTATAACCGTCGGCTCATTCATGCAATAAGCAACAAGGATATACCCACCCGGTTTTGTCACCCGAACAGCTTCAGCAAGAGCCTTTAGTTTATCCTCCCGTGTGTAAAGGTGATACATCGGGCCCAACAACATAGTCAGTGTGTAAGAAGCATCAGGCAATGCGGATAGATCCACAGCATTCCCTTGCATGGCAGTAATGGATTCCGAACCGTCCAGTTTGGACTTAAGCAGTTCAAGATTATGGGGAACCAGTTCCACAGCAGTTACCTGATAACCTTGCTTCGCAAGTGCAATACTATATCGCCCTGTTCCTGCACCAACCTCCAAGATAGTCGGTTTGGGAGTCCCGGAAATACATTCGTGAATGTATTTCATAGTGGTAAGGTACTCGACTTGCCCATGTCGGCGAAGAAGCCGTCTTTCTTCATCGTGGCTATTGTAGTAATCTTCGAGATAGCTCATTGTTTTCTCCTCAAATTCCGATTTATTGCACTTATTATATTACAGTCGAAACAAAAATGCAAGGGCTTCCTTACGGAGCCTCTCCCTTTGCACTCTTTTTTGTGGCGGAGAAGGTGGGATATTCGGCACGGAAAAATCCTGCGGCTTTTCTGCACAGTAGTTGCGGCAGAGCTCGGCGGGCTGTTTTTTTCACGCTGAGGCGTTCGATCGTCAATCCCTCGGTGATCGCCGCGCAACTTACACGGTTTTCACCGAGTACATCACCGCACAGAAAAGGGAGTGCTTCGCACTCCCTTTTCTGTGGCGGAGAAGGTGGGATATTCGGCACGGAAAAATCCTGCGGCTTTTCCGCGCAGTAGTTGCGGCAGAGCTCGGCGGGCTGTTTTTTTCACGCTGAGGCGTTCGATC
>CALYSG010000090.1 GCA_945485605.1 uncultured Clostridia bacterium | reverse complement strand
GAGGGATTCGAACCCCCGACCTACTGCTTAGAAGGCAGTTGCTCTATCCAACTGAGCTAATGGCACAAAAAAGCGGACGGCAGATAAAACTTGGAGCGGGTGATGGGAATCGAACCCACACGGCCAGCTTGGAAGGCTGGAATTCTGCCATTGAACTACACCCGCAGAAGGTATCTACCGAAACCGCTTTCATATAATATCACAAAAGGCGCGTTTTGTCAATAGCTATCTGAAATTTTTTTGGCAAAACTTTTTGTGCATTTTGGGCGGGACTTAAGAAGGCTTCCCGTATCCGGAAAGCCTTCTTTATACATTAAACCTTTGCGGGGACCTTCGCCGAGACTGCCTCGTATTCGGTGACACCGAGGATAGTCTCACCGTCGATCTGAAGCGCGGTCGGCCGGTCGAATTCAACCTTGATATCGTGCCCGGTGAGGATCTCTATCATCTCTTTATGCTTCACATGTTCACCCTTGAAGATCGAGGGGAATACCGCGAGCGATTTCAGCTTGCCAGAGCCGTAAAATACCATGCAGGACACGGTTTTGTCCTTGCCGAGTCTGTCCTGATCCGGAGTAGGCATCATTCCCCCGCCATAGAAGCGTCCGTTCATCGTGGGAGCGAGCCAGACCTTATTATATGTATGCTCGACTCCGTCGACCGTGATCTTCGCATTGCAGGGCTTGAAGTGGAAGAGCAGACCCTTTATCGCGATCGCGGTATAGTTGACCGGCTTATCGGAGGTCTCGCGCTGCTTGTCACCGACCTCACAGCAGTACCCGTCGATCCCGTAACCGACACCGTTGAGGAACTTATATGCCTTTCCCTTTACCGTGACAGTAGGCAGATCCTTTAAGTATTCGGTAATCACGAAAGGCGCGTCATCTTTGGCTTTGCCGAGATCGTGTGCAAAATCGTTTCCGCTTCCCGCGGCAAAATAGTACACATCACGTCCGACATCAAGTCCGTCGGTATCATTTATAAAGCGGTTCAGTGTTCCGTCGCCGCCCGCCAGAACGAGTCTTTCGTCATCGGAAAGCCCCGCAAGGAATTCCGCGTAGCCGTTCAGCGATGTAATGTCCGTGAAGGTCAGCTCGTCACCTTTGAGTATATCGCGGAGCTTCTCGGCTTCCGCGGCGCCGGTGCCGTTTCCGGCATTGGGATTGAAGAGAACAGTATATTTCATTGATCCGTTTCCTTTCAAAATCGATCGGTGAAAATAATTATAACTTTTCATGGTAATTATACATTCAGGCACACATTAATGCTACGGACAATTCGCGTCTTTTGCGTGATTTTCATACAAGATCCGCGTTTTGTATCGAAATCCGTCCGCTTTTTACAGAGATTTTCATTTAAAAAATATTTTCCGGTTGAAATCCTGCGTTTTCTGATGTATAATCATAAAAATGGGAGGTGCTGTTCATGGATAAAAACACCAAGAAAATTATTGCCATTTCGTCCGTGACCGCTGTGGCGGTAACGGCAACGCTTGCGGCGACCTACTTTACAACCAAACTGCTGGCGTCGATCGCCCTCGACCGAGAAGCACCGCCTGTAATAAAGAAGGCGGGAAACCTTATCTCCGGGTCGAAAAACAATGATGATATGTCAAAGCTCGTAGCCGATACCGGCGCGGCGCTCGAAAAAAAGGTCACCGAAACCGTAAGCATCATAAGCTCCGACGGTATAAGGCTCACGGCTCATTGGTATCCGTGCGAAAACGCCAAGCGCGTCGTGATAGCGATGCACGGCTGGCGGTCAACATGGAGCGGGAACTTCGGAGTGATCGCCGATTTCTGGCACGATCAGGGATGCAGTATCCTCTTTCCCGATCAGAGAGGACAGAACCTTAGCGGCGGGGACTATATGGGATTCGGACTTGCAGAACGTTTTGACTGCCTTGACTGGGTTCATTGGGCAGAGGAAAACACCGATCCTTCGCTTCCAATATATCTTGCGGGCGTATCAATGGGAGCTACAACAGTGCTGATGACGGCGGGACTTGACCTTCCTGCGCGCGTGCACGGTATCGTCGCCGACTGCGGCTTCACGTCTCCCTCGGGGATATGGAAGCACGTAGTGAACAAGAACCTTCACCTGCCATACGGACTCCGCGGCTCTATAGCCTCCGCCATATGCAAGCAGAAGATACACATGGACCCCGGAAGTTATTCGACAATCGACGCCATGAAGGTATCGAAGACGCCCGTGCTCCTCATTCACGGAACCGACGACAGATTCGTGCCTATCTCGATGACCTATGATAACTTCAAGGCGTGCGTCTCACCGAAGCGACTCTTCGTTGTCCCGGGAGCCGCCCACGGGATGAGCTATATTGTCAATAAAGAAGGCTACGAACGTACCGTGTGTGACTTCTTTTCGGATTTTGACGCACCGTGTCAGGCAACAGCCGAAGAAAAACAGTAATTTGATCCGAACGCTCTTGCGGGTGATCATCCTGTCAGATCGTTCCCTATGTAAGGAACTACTCACGACCGTTCGGATATTTTTCCGCCTGATCGGGTACTTTACGGTTGAAAAATTTCACGGTATGTGGTATAATGTTCTCCGTATTATCGGTATTGCCGGAAAGGAGGCTCTCCGTGTTCCGTAAATTCAGACCGGATTTCACTTTCAATTCCTATAACGAGGTCACAGCACAGTTCCTGCGTGAAAACGGTATAAACGTCCTCCTTATTGACATAGATAACACCCTCGCACCTTACGAGCAGGAGCTATCCGACGATGCCCACGCCGAATGGTTCGGTTCTCTTCGCAAGGCTGGAATACGGGTCGCACTCATCTCCAACAACAAGCGCGAAAGAGTCGAGCGCTTCAACCGTTCGCTTAAGCTCCCGGCATATCCCGAGAGCGGTAAGCCGAGGCGCAAGTATATGCGCGCCGCCCTTGCCGAGCTTAACGCCGACGTTTCCGAGAGCGCGATACTCGGAGATCAGCTCTTTACCGATGCCTACGCGGGTAAAAGGCTCGGAATGCGTGCAATAATCGTGCCGCCGATACGTGACAAAAAAACCCCGTTCTTCCGCGTCAAACGAGCTCTTGAACGTGGGATCATGCGCGGGCACGGAAAAAGAAAACGCAATAATCACTGACACTTCCCCTTCCGTGGCAAAAAAAGATGTGAAATTTACACAGCGTCTATTGACAATACCGCTTGTTTGTTGTATAATCTTAAAGTAGAAAAATTTTTTCGGAGGAATTCCCGATGACAAAGAACCTTATGGCTCAGGGCGACATCGCCGGCAGACGCCGCGAAAAAGTCGCGCTTTTCAAAAAAATATTTACGTTCGTGAAAATATTCGGCATGGCAGCTCTCTCGATCGTCGGAAGTATGTACTTCATCTGGAACACATACCTTGTCGAGCTCGGCACGAAATATCTTGAGCTTGCCTCCTTCAACGGTCCGCGTAAGAGCCTGATGTCGTATATTGAAGCCAAACCCTTTCTGTATATCTCATGCTTCCTGATAAGCGTGATCGCTTGCAGCTTCGTGGCGTTCCTTATCCTTCACGGGATACAGAACCTTGTTGTGAAGATCATGATGCGTAAAGCCAATACCGGCAAATAAACCGAATATCTCATGGAAAGCTGCCGCAATGCGGCAGCTTTTTTAGCATATTTTTCTTTTGCGCCTGATGATTAAGACCGCCTTCCGATGGAAAAAATATAACCGTAAAGAATTTTTTCGAAGGAAGGTCAAAAAGATGCAGGTAAAACGAGGCGATATCTATTACGCCGACCTGAGCCCCGTCGTTGGCTCAGAGCAGGGCGGACTGCGCCCTGTGCTGATAATACAGAACGATATAGGGAACAGGTACAGCCCGACCGTTATAGCGGCGGCAATTACATCAAGGATGGGCAAAACGAAGATGCCGACACATATTGACATTTACGCTGACAGAGCGGGACTCGCACGCGACTCGGTGATACTTCTTGAGCAGGTCAGAACACTCGATAAGCGCCGCCTGCGCGAGAAGATGGGGCACCTTGACGACGAAATGATGTCGGAGGTAAATTCCGCGATAGCGGTCAGCTTCGGGCTTTCGACGGCGGATACCCCGTCGGAGGGCGACAAAAACGGCGGAGTCATCGCGTAAGGGCAAAAATATTTATAAGAATTTTTATTCTGCCCCTTGATTTTACGCCCAAAAAATATTACAATATATAGTCAGAAATATTTATTAAGGAGTAGAATCATGGCTCTTGTAACAACTACAGAAATGTTTAAGAAGGCCTACGCCGGCAAATACGCCATCGGTGCCTTCAACATCAACAACATGGAGATCGTGCAGGCGATCACCGAGGCTGCGGGCGAGCAGAGATCTCCCGTGATCCTTCAGGTCTCGGCGGGCGCAAGAAAGTACGCAAAGCATGTCTACCTCATGGCTCTCGCAAAGGCAGCCATCGAGGACAGCGGCGTAGACCTTGCCCTTCACCTTGACCACGGAGCGGATTTCGAGATCTGCAAATCCTGCATCGACGGCGGCTTCTCGTCCGTCATGATCGACGGCTCGCATCATTCGTTCGAGGACAATATCGCCCTGACAAAGAAGGTCGTTGAGTACGCCCATGCGCACGGTTGCGTGGTCGAGGGCGAGCTCGGACGCCTTGCCGGGATCGAGGACGACGTAAAGGTAAGCGCCGCCGATTCCTCCTATACACAGCCGGACGAGGTCGAGGAGTTCGTCAGCCGCACGGGCGTCGACAGCCTTGCCATCGCGATCGGGACAAGCCACGGCGCGTATAAGTTCACCGCCGATCAGTGCACGAGAAACGCCGACGGCGTGCTCGTACCGCCCCCGCTCCGCTTCGATATCCTTGAGGAGATCGAGAAGAGACTTCCGGGCTTCCCGATAGTCCTTCACGGAGCGTCAAGCGTGCCGCAGGAATATGTCAAGGAGATCAACACCCTCGGCGGTAAGCTCCCCGACGCTGTCGGTATTCCGGAGGAACAGCTCAGGAAGGCAGCCTCGATGGCGGTCTGCAAGATCAACATCGACTCGGATATCCGTCTTGCGATGACGGCAGGCATCCGCCGCGTCTTCAATGAGGAGCCGCAGGTCTTCGATCCCCGCGAGTACCTCAAGGTAGCACGTGCCGAGGTCAAGAAGATGGTCGCTCATAAGATAGTCGATGTTCTCGGCTCGAACGGCGCACTTGATAAATAAGACATTAATTAAACAGATTGAAGGCTCCCCTACTTAAGAAGGGGGAGCCTTTTTACTCGTGCATTTCCGGCAGAAGTTAAACCGCCGAAAAATTTCAGAGGCTCGCCCCGTTCGGGGAACGAAACCTCTGAATTCCGGGCGGGATTGCCGGAGCAACTTCCGACAAATCGGAGAGTGACTTCATTCTTCAGAGTGAATTTGCGAAAAAAATATTGACAGTGCCATTTGCGGAAATGTGAAGATCAAACTCATTTAAAAAACACAGTCAATGTTATGCCCAAAAAGTCAAACATCTTTTGGTGACATAAGCAGACACCCCGGAAGGCTGAATGCCTTCCGGGTATGCCTACCGCCGAATTTCTCCGTTAAGAACAACAGAGAAATTCGTCTGAGTTATTATTTTGCAGTTACTGTCCAAGTATTGTCGTCATTCTTAGAAATATTGTATCTGCTGTCGCGATCGTCGTAACGGAAATAATTCGTAGGATTAAATGAATACGTTCCCTCGCCCAAAGTCACGACCCATCCGCTTAATGTCTTAACGGTGCCACTATTGTTAATCGTATAGGAATCCTTGTACTCTGCTTTTGCTCCGTCAATCAGATATGCATTGGGATCAGAAGAAATCACCGGGCTATGGCTTGTTTGTTTATTGGCGTCATTTATATCTTCAACCTTTATTCCTTTGTTTGCCGTAAATCTATAATGTTCACCGTCGAAAGTAAATCTCCATTCATCGTCGGTTAATTTATCTTCCGAAATGGAGTAACTAATTGCTTTACTACCGTTCGTTTGAGAGAGTGTATCGTGCCATTTCCACAAGGTGCAAGTGATTGTTTCTGTCGTTCTGCCTTGATAATAATCATAATCATCCATTACTACCGTCTCAGCATTCTTACCAATCACACCTACGTTACCTTTCATTCCAGCGCGTTCGCTACCGATTCTGCTGAATCCAATCAGCATGTCTGTTTTATTGTTCGTAACAGACGTAAACACATAGTTGCCGGAACCACCGCAATACCCGATAAAGCCACCTGCTTTGTAGTAATCGGCACTTTGATCGGAATTGATTGCCGCATCGTTGGTACAATGATCAAACGTAACTCTGAATGTTGTGCCGGTTATTGAACCGTTTTTATCTTTCGCAAAATAACCAGCAGATGTACCCATCATACCGCCGGCGCGTTTTGCATTTACCATTGCATTGTTAACGCAGTTCCTGAGCACAAAATCAACTTTGTTATTCGAACCGGAATTGTCGTTAAAACTCGAACCAACGATACCGCCCGCCTGGTCATGCACGTGGATACTGCCGTTGACAACTACCGAATCGATCAGGACTTTCGCTGAAATACCTGTTTTATCCTTCAAATCATAAACACCCAACAATCCACCAACAAAATCTGCGGTAGAATCCTTAATCGAAACGTCAAGCGTCAAATCAGAAACGGAAAGATTTCCGGACGCGTATTTGATGAAGGAGTTGGTAAGTCCGCTAATCTTATGATTATTACCGATAATTGTACCTGAAAAAGCAGTATCAGACGTATTGCCGATGGGAGTCCAACCCTGCGACACAACAATATCAGAAACGATAACGATGTTTATCGTCGGGTTATAGGTGCCATTTTCCACCATGGTTCTAAGGTTGTAAAGATCCTCGGCACTTGCAACGATATAACCATACTTGCTTTTTTCTTCATCAGTAGAAGGCGCGCAAATCTGACCATCGGTTGCAGTCTCACCTTCTGCGACAGTAACCGAGGCAGGGACTTCGTAAATGAGACCACCGTTTTGCTTTGACAGAGTCGCACGTTTTGTGGTGCTATCGGTATCTCCGACAATATCCACCTTTGCAACAACGCCACCGTTATCGATAATCGCGGCACCGCTTCTGATAGAAAGCGTTCCGACAATACCGTGTTCGAAATAACAAGTATCATCTACCGCCTGAATATCCGCGACGGACAAATTACCATAATGCCAAACGGTATCGTCGGGAGCATTCACTGTCAACGTTCCGCCGTTGGTACGAATAACGACTTTCTGCGCACTGCCGGTGTTGCTATATGTCAGTGAAAGTGCCTTTGTGCAAGTACCCGCGTCGAATCCGACCTTGACCTCAGTTACGCTCGGAGCATCTTCGCCCGCCCAGTATATAGAGTAAGTCTGGCTGTCATATGCAGGAACTGTGTTGCCGTTCTTGCCGTCGTAAATCTTCCAGAGCTTGTAGGTCTCGTTCGCGGCTAGCGCGCCGTTCTTGAGATTGGTCTCGGGAATGTACTCAACGTTTCCGTTCTTGAGATAGCAGAAAACGTCGTTCTTACTGTCCCAAAGGATCTCGTTGCCCGTAGCGCTCGCGTTGATCTTTCCGACGTCGT
>CALYSG010000089.1 GCA_945485605.1 uncultured Clostridia bacterium | reverse complement strand
TTTCGCCGTATCTGAAGGCTTCGGCAGGGAATATCGGTTACGGAGAGCTTTTCAATTATGAACCGGAGATAACTCCGGCAAATAGCTTTAATTCGTGTGTTTCAAATTTATTCGGTTGAAGAAAGGATAAAAGACTATGAAAAAGATCGTATCATTGATAATCGCGGCGGTTATGCTCATCTCGCTCCCGATACTTGCGGGATGCTCGGAAGCTCCAAACGGAGGTTCCGGATTGGAGGCACCGGGTTACAATGCAGAGAACAAGGCAGATTGTGAAGACGGTCAGGATATGCCGGCCGAGGGGGAATACGGAAAGCTCATTGAGAATGAGTTTATCAGCACCGAGAATGAGTTTATCAGCACCGAGAAGGAGCCGATCTCGACCTTTTCTGCCGATGTGGATACGGCATCTTACTCTTATTTCCGCAAGATGGTGAATCAGGGGTATGACCTTGAAAATCTTATCAGATATGCCGGCTCGTCATTCAGAACCGAGGAAATGATAAACTACTTCAAGTATGATTATGCGCTTCCCGAGGATGGCGACATATTCGGCGTTACCGCTAAGGCGGCGCCCTGTCCGTGGAATTCGAACGCAGTGCTCCTCGCCCTCGGGCTCAGAACCGAGCAGGTAAAGACGGCTACCTCCAATAACCTTGTTTTCCTGATAGATGTCTCGGGCTCAATGATGTCGGACGACAAGCTCCCGCTCTTAAAAAAGGCATTTTCAAATCTCACCGATCAACTCGGTGATGACGATATGATCTCGATCGTGACCTACTCGGGCAAAGAAGAGGTAGTGCTCGACGGTTGCGAGGGTACGAAGAAGGCACAGATACTGAGCGCCGTCAATTCACTTAAGGCTTCGGGATCGACGAACGGCGAGGCGGGGCTCAGAATGGCTTACGATATCGCCAAAAAGCACTTTATTACCGGGGGAAACAACAGGATAATAATGGCATCTGACGGCGATCTTAATGTCGGTATTTCCTCTGCGGAGGGACTCAAGAATTTTGTTTCCGAGAAGAAGAACGAGGGTGTGTATATTTCGGTCCTCGGCTTCGGAACGGGGAATTACCGCGACAGTAATATGGAAGCCATCGCCGACAACGGAAACGGGATCTACTACTACATTGACGGTGAGCGAGAGGCTGAAAAGGTCTTTGGCACCGACCTTCTCGGTACGCTCTATACGGTAGCCGAGGATGTAAAGCTCCAGCTCACTTTCGACAAGGACTATATAGACAGCTACCGCCTCGTCGGTTACGAGAACAGGATCCTTAATAAGGAAGATTTCGAAAACGACAAAAAAGACGCGGGTGAGATCGGCGCCGGTCATATGGTTACCGTTTGCTATGAGCTTATCCTCACCGAGAAGGCGAAGAACGAAAATGACGGTGATTGGATGAAGCTCGCCATGAGATATAAGGCACCCGGTACGACCGAATCTATCCTTCGTGAGTATTCAATAGGCAAATCGGTCTACACAGAAACTCCTGATGAAGATTTCAGGTTCATTTGCGCGGTTGCCGAGACCTCGATGATACTTCATGAGAGTAAATACGTTGACGAGCTGGGGCTCGATGACGTTCTGACGAAGCTCTCGGCGCTTGATCTCTCGAAAGATGCCGACAAATCGGAATTTGCCGATCTTATAAGAGAGCTTGTAAGCAGGTAAACTACGCGACGGTTGAAATAAGCGTCGTCGAGATAGATGAACTGACCGGTGAAGAAGAAAAAACCTTCCGCGAGGAGGTTGCAGATGCCTTCAAGGGTAGCTTTGAAGCCTTCACCGATATTATGAAGGTACTCGTTATCATTGCGATATATCTGCTTCCTTTATTCATATC
Source organism: uncultured Clostridia bacterium (assembly GCA_945485605.1). Taxonomy (GTDB): domain Bacteria; phylum Bacillota; class Clostridia; order Oscillospirales; family CAG-272; genus RGIG3994. Next base: position 5,727 of record CALYSG010000089.1, on the reverse strand, counting down.
GACTGCGATATTCTCGGGCATCGTACTTCTCGTTGTACTTCTCGTAATCAGATCCGTCAGAAAAAAGAAAAAATCAAAGGTCGGATAAAAGCCGATAATACTGATAAAACCTCCGGAAATGTACAGACTAATTACAACTGTACTTTCCGGAGGCGATTTTATGGATATTTTCGGGATACTTTCGTTTATAGGAGGGATCTCTCTTTTTCTGTACGGTATGACCGTTATGGGCACGGGACTTGAGAAGACCGCAGGGGGTAAGCTCGAGAGCTTTCTTGAGAAGCTAAGCTCGAGCGTTATCCGAGGAGTGATATCGGGAGCTGTCGTAACGGCGGTGATCCAGTCCTCGACTGCGACGACCGTTATGGTCATAGGCTTTGTGAATTCGGGCATTATGAAGCTCGGCAATGCGGTAGGCGTCATAATGGGAGCGAATCTCGGCACGACCGTGACCTCGTGGTTGCTGAGCCTTACCGGCATCGGCGGTGACAATGTTTTCGTAAACCTTCTGAAGCCCTCGTCATTTGCTCCGGTGACGGCACTTGTCGGACTTATTATGCTTAAAACGGTCAGACGTGATCGTATAAGGAATATCGGAGAGATACTCCTCGGCTTTTCGGTCCTTATGACGGGTATGACGCTTATGAGTGAGGCGGTTGAACCCCTTTCGGAGGTTCCTGAATTCGTGAATCTGCTCGGAGCGTTCGATAATCCTCTACTCGGGATACTTGCCGGTGCGGTGATAACTTCGATAATTCAGTCATCATCGGCATCGGTGGGAATCCTGCAGGCGCTTTCGGTGACCGGAGCGCTAACCGTCGGTTCGGCTGTACCGATAGTTATGGGGCAGAATATCGGGACCTGTGTTACCGCACTTATCTCGTCGATCGGAGCCGGTAAGAACGCAAAACGTGCGGCTTTTGTCCATCTGTATTTTAACCTTGTAGGAAGCGCGATAATAATGACTGCGTTTTTCGGGGTTAATGCGGTAGTCGATCTCGGCTTTGCGGGTGAAAAAATCACACCTGCTGGAATTGCCGTTGTGCATACCGTTTTCAATCTTCTGTCGACTCTGATACTTTTGCCGTTTGCGAAGGCACTTGAGGCTCTTGCACGGTTCACTGTGCCGGATCGTGATGATGCTTCTGCCACGGTTCCCGAGGACGCGCTTCTTGATGAAAGATTTCTGATAAAGCCTTCATTCGCCCTTAAGCTTGCGGGTACGGCGCTCGGAAGGATGACGGCAAACGCATTTCAACGTCTCAGTAAGGCTGTCGGTCAGTTCGGAAAATTTTCGGAAAACACCGCCGGAGAGATCGCCACTGATGAGGATCGCATAGACCTTTACGAAGAAAAGTTGCGCATGTATCTTCTGAAGATCAACGGCAGCTCGCTCTCGGAGAGGGAATCGATCGAGCTTACGAGAATGCTTTATATCATTGAGGGACTTAAAAATATCTCTGATCACGCGGCAGAGCTTTCAATGGGCGCGCGCTCTCTTGCCGAAGACAGAGCCGCGGTATCGGACGAAGCATCGCACGAGCTGCGCGTGCTTCTCGGTGCGGTCACGGAGATTGCCTCGTTGACCGACTCGGCTCTGCGATCAAGGCAATCCGATGCCGCGCAGAAGGTCGAACCGTTACACTTTGCGGTATCTGAGATATGCTCGAGAATAAGGGAAAGGCATATAGAGAGACTTCGTGCGGGAATATGCAAGCCCGAGAGCTCGCCGGCTTTTACGCGGGTGATAGATTCTTCCATGAGGATAGCCGACCGTTGTTCTGATATCGCGATCTTTGTTATGGGAAGCGCTGCTGCAGATTATGACACTCATTCATACGCGAGGAAGCTGTCTTCCGATCCTGATTTTCGCAAGAGGGTTGAAGAAATTGAAGAAAAGTATCGCATATGACCGAAAATTTACTTTGCAACTGTTGATTTATCAGCTGTAATAGTGTAAAATTAAATGAAAAATTTTTTGAGGAGGTGGATCATGGCACGTTTTGAAAATGCCGTCGAGATCTACAAAAAATACGGTGTTGATGTCGAATCGGCGTTGAACAGACTTTCGGAGATTCCGATCTCCGTTCATTGTTGGCAGGGAGATGACGTTACAGGATTTGAGAGCCGTGCGGCTCTTTCGGGAGGCATACAGGCAACGGGAAACTATCCCGGCAAGGCTACGACCCCCGATGAGCTGATGAACGATTACGAATTCGCCCTTTCGCTTATGCCGGGTAAAAAGAGGATAAATCTTCATGCGATCTACGCGATAACCGAGGAAAAGATCGAGAGGGATAATATAAAGCCCGAGTATTTCGACAAATGGATAGAGTTTGCAAAGGCTCAAGGGCTCGGAATCGACTTCAACCCGACCTTCTTCTCGCATCCCATGAGCAGCGATGGGCTGACCCTTTCTCACCCGGATAAAAACGTAAGGGATTTCTGGGTGCGCCATGGGATCACCTGCATGGAGACGGCTCACTATATCGCGCAGAAGATAGGAGATAAGGTGCTCTATAACCTCTGGATCCCCGACGGACTAAAGGATATTCCCGCCGATCGTCTCACCCCGAGGCTGAGGCTCAAGGAATCGCTCGACAAAATCTTCGCAGTAAGGTACGATGATGTTATCTGTGCTGTTGAGAGCAAGGTCTTCGGTATCGGTGTTGAGAGCTATACCGTCGGTTCAAGCGAGTTCTATATGAACTACGCGGCGAAGAACGGGATCTGCTGTCTGCTCGATAACGGTCACTATCATCCGACCGAGGTCGTTTCGGATAAGATACCGTCTATGCTCGCATTCAATGATTACGTAGCTCTTCATGTTACCCGTCCTGTCAGATGGGACAGCGATCATGTCGTGCTTTTCGAGGACGAGCTTCGCGAGATAGCCAAGGAGATCGTCAGAAACAATGCGGAAAAACGTGTACTTATCGGACTTGATTACTTTGATGCGGGTATAAACCGTATTTCGGCATGGGTCACGGGGCAGAGATCCATGGCGAAGGCTCTGCTTTACGCACTCCTGATGCCTTATGAAGAAATGAAGAGACTTCAGGATGCGGGAGATTTCTCGCGCCTGATGGTTCTCGGAGAAGAGCTCAAAACTCTTCCTTTCGGAGATGTGTGGGACGAATACTGCAGTCGCGCGGGAGTGCCCTGCGGCATGGAGTGGTTCGAGCTTATTCGCGGCTACGAGGACAGGGTGCTTAAGAAAAGATGAAATACTTTCTTGCGATTGATATAGGCGCATCGAGTGGCAGACATATCCTCGGATACACCGATAATGAAGGAAAGACTGTTTTACGCGAGATCCACCGCTTTGAAAACGGCGCCGAGAGGAGAGGGAACAGGCTTTACTGGAATATTGAAAGGCTGTTTTCCTGCGTGTGCGAGGGGATCGTAAAATGTCGAAAAATGGGGATAATTCCTCGATCGATCGGAATCGATACGTGGGGAGTCGATTATGCGCTGCTCGACGGAGAGGGAAAGCTTATCGACGGTGTGATATCCTACCGCGATGACCGAACGCTCGGAATACCCGAGGAGGTATACCGTGTAATCACAAAGCGCGATCTTTACCGCCGCACGGGCATCGCAGAGCACACCTTCAACACGGTATTTCAGCTTTATGAGGACAAAAAGAGCGGCAGACTTGCTTCTGCCGAAGCTATGCTTTTTGTTCCGTGCTATCTGAATTATCTGCTCACCGGTGTAGCGGTGAACGAATATACCTTTGCCTCGACGACGGGGCTTCTCGATGCAAAAAAGCGTGACTGGGACAGGGAGCTTATCGACTTGCTCGGTCTGCCGCAGAAGCTTTTCGGCGAACTGAAACAGCCCGGCAGCGTGGTCGGAATGCTTGATCCGTCTATTGCGGGTTTCACGTGCCCCGTTATGCTTCCCGCCTGCCACGATACCGCGAGCGCCGTTGCCGCAGTGCCGGAGGGAAACAGGCTCTGGATATCGAGCGGTACTTGGTCGCTTATCGGCATCGAGTGCGACAAGCCTTATACGACCGAGGAAGCCGAGAGCGAAGGCTTCACGAATGAGGGAGGGCTTGACAGACGGATCAGATTTCTGAAAAACATAATGGGACTCTGGATAATCCAGTCGGTAAAGCGTGAGAACAACGGAAAATATACTTACGAACAGCTTATGGAGCTTGCCGAATCGAGCGTTTATAAGGGAATACTGAGAATAAACGATGACCGTTTGCTCTCGCCGGCAAATATGACCGAGGCGATAAAGGAATCCCTTGCGGCGTCCGCCCAACCCGCTCCGAACAGCATCGGAGACCTTATGAAGGCGGTCTACCGTGGGCTTGCCGCAAGCTATGCCGATGCCGCCGACGGTATTGAGAAGGTCACGGGCGAACATTTTGATACCATAGCAATAATTGGCGGCGGAAGCCGTGACAGATATCTTAACAGGCTGACCGAGGAATATTCACACCGCCGCGTCATTACCGGCTCGCCGGAGGCTACCGCACTCGGCAATATCCTTGTTCAGATGAAGTATGAAAAGAAGAATTGAGGTAATTAAAATGACAGAGAAAAAATGGGTAGCAGGTTGGGGCGCCGCTACGAGCGTAATATCGCAAAACCACGCCGAATATTTTAAGGATCAGACATTCCGTTATTCTTTCTTTCCGACGATAAGCGGAGATAAGGTCAGACTTCACTTTTCGAACCGTTACGGCGACGAGCGCGCGACTCTGACCAAGGCGAGCATTGCGCTTTCGGCAGGTAGTCACCGCATCGTCAGCGGAACCTCGGTACCTGTGACCTTCAACGGCGGAGAAGCATCGCTTACTCTCGAACCCGGCAAAGAGGATTATGTGAGCGATGAGATCGAATTTTCGGCAGAGGCAGGGAAGGAATTCACCGTAAGCCTTTATTTTGAGGGACTTACGAAGCTTATGACTGGTCATTCGAACAACGGTCCTTACATAAAGAAGTATTACGCGAGAGGCGAGCTTACCGAGGCTGCCGAGATCCCGCTTGAGGTCTTAGGCGAAAACGGTCCATATGTATTTCTCAATACGATAGACTTTCTGACCGAAGAGAACTGCAATGCGATCGTCGCCTTCGGTGATTCGATAACGGCTCAGCCTTGGCCCGATTGTCTTGCGCACAGGCTTTACGATCTCGGCATCCGCGACCGTGCGGTGATCCGCCGCGGCATCGGAGGTAACAGGATCCTTCGCGATTACCGCTGGAGAATGAAGAAGCATTGGGGCGAGGCGGGTGTAAAGCGTTTTGAGCGGGACGTTACGAATGTCGCCGGGGCTGACAGGGTATTTGTGCTCCACGGCATAAACGATATGCTTCACCCGGCTGTCGACAGCAAGGTCTGCCCTATGTCTGAGCTTCCGACAGCTGACGAGATTATCGGGGGACTGAAAAAGTACGTAGAAATTGCGCACAGCCACGGAATGAAGATATATATTGCTACGGTACTTCCGTGTATGAGGATCATTGGTGTTCCCGGCGACCGCGGCGATATGAGGCTGAAGGTCAATGCGTGGATAAGAACCAATAAAGAAGCCGACGGATACATAGACTTTGAGGAAGCGGTGAAGAAACCCGGCACAATTCACGAGATGGTCGAGGAATACGACAGCGGAGATCATTTGCATCCTTCGCTTGCGGGTGCGCATAAGCTCGCCGATTCTATTCCGGAAAAGCTCCTGAAATAAGCAAAAATATAACCGCCGCTGTT
>CALYSG010000088.1 GCA_945485605.1 uncultured Clostridia bacterium | reverse complement strand
AACCGCGGATGCTTCGCCATCCGCGATTTTTTTGGTCATTTCGACTTTTTGTTATTCTTTCCCTTCTTATCTTCCTTGACGGGGGTATCCTCCTCGGGCTTCTCGGGCTCTTTGCGCGAACCGGGAGCCGGAGTGTCGACTCTTGCGATCGCGGATTTAAGGAAGGTTATCTTTGTGCCGTCGCGGCTCGTCTCGACGACTACGGTCTCTTCCTTGACGCGGACGATACGTCCGACGATACCGCCGGTGGTCGTGACCTCGTCACCTACGCAAAGGCTGTTGCGCATCTCGTTGACTTCTCTTTCCTGATTCTTCGATTTGCGGTTCATGAAGATGAAGAATACGATAATACCTACGAAAAGTACACCGTAGACTACGAAGATCGTCCAGCTGCTGCCGCCATTATTTGCCGAACCGGCTGCCGCTGTATCGGCTATGGCATAGTTCAAAATTGAAGAAAACATATATCCTCCGAAAATATTAATTTAATTGATTATACCCCGTTTTGTCCGAAAATTCAAGGGGGATTTGTAAATATTTCCCGCACGACACGTTTTCTTGACACTTTTCTGCCGTTGTGGTATAATTATTGTAAATATATTTCATTTAGGGGGCTGCTTTGAAACACATACTTTTTATTTTTTTCGACCAGTTGCGCTACGACGCTGTCGGTGCACTCGGAAATCCTTATGTATACACACCGGCGCTTGACTCTCTCGCCGCAGATTCGGTGATATTTGAAAGATGTTACACCCCGTCTCCCGTCTGCGTTCCCGCAAGGCTCTCGCTGCACGCCGGGCAGTACCCTAACCGCACGGGAAACTGCGGAAATGTGAAAAACGTCCCGGCATATCACGGAAAAGGCTTCTATTCGGAATTTACGGAAAACGGCTTTAATACCTGCTGTGTAGGCAAAATGCACTACGCGTGGGATCTGCTCGGGAATATAGGCTTCAAAAAAAGGTACACTCAGGAACCCCTTGCAAATGACGACTACTCGGCGTTCCTCCGCAGCTCGCCGTTCACCGAAAACATATTCGACTACAACGGTCAGAGAAGCGATATGTACTACGTACCGCAGGTCTCCCAGCTCCCTGCCGAATACCACCCGACGCAGTGGATCGGCGACCGAAGCCTTGATTTTCTCGACTCGGTAGATCCGGATAAGGAAAACACATTCCTCTTCTCGTCGATCTTTCATCCGCACCCGCCGTTCAGCCCTCCCGCCCCGTGGAACAAGATATACCGCAGCTATGATGGTATCGAGCCTCACATTCCCGAAAACTTTGATATGAAGGACATAGCTCCCCTGCTATGCACCCGTATGTCGCTTGAGCGGTTCGGTATCAGCGAGCTTGACCTAAAGCGTTTGCGCAACTTCTACTACGCCTGTGTATCCTTCGGGGACTATCAGGTCGGAAGGCTGATTGCCGAGCTTAAGAGAAAGAAAATGTACGACGACACGCTTATCGTCGTTTCCTCCGATCACGGAGAGATGCTCGGTGATTTCTCGACCGTCGGAAAGAGGTCTATGAAGGACGGTGCGGCTCACGTTCCGCTTATGATAAAGTTGCCCGGCGTTTCTCCCTGCCGTCGAAGTGACGTTTGCTCGCTCATCGACCTCGCCCCTACCCTGCTCTCCTACGCCGGTATACCTTACGATAAGAGCGAATACGACGGTGTGGATCTCTTCTCGGAGCGCCACGGCGAAGTATTCTCACAGTACGGGTGCGGCAAAACGGGAGTATTCATGCTCGTGACCGACAAAGACAAGCTTATCTATTCCGCCCAGCGTGACAGATATTACTACTATAAAGATCATGACGAGGATCACGACACCTACCAAGAAAACGCGCCTAAACTCTCTGCAATGAAGGCAAAGCTCGACGCCTACATTGCCGCCGACAAAAACATACCCGAGGAAAAAAAGAAAAAGCCCATCGATCATCCGTTCAATACGAAATACAAGGACGACCCTTACGTTTACGACCGAGAAATGTCTCGTGTTCCGCCCGAATATCACCTTCATCTCACAGATCCGGGCGAGGTCAAAAAGTCTGACTTTCTCGAGTAAGCAAAGAGAAAATCACGGAGGCTCCATATGAACATTTTATATATGAAATACGCCATCGAGGTAGCCTCGGCAGGATCGCTCAATAAGGCGGCAGAGCGTCTCTATGTCGATCAGGCAAATCTCAGCCGCTCGATAAAGGAACTTGAGGCATCTCTCGGAATCGCGGTATTCGAGCGCTCGGCACGCGGAATGAAGCCCACCCCGGACGGTGAAATTTTTCTGAAATACGCCAAAAATATTCTCAGTCAGATCGACACTGTCGAAAATATGTTCAAAAACGGAGCGGACGGAAAATCTCGGTTTTCGCTTTCCGCACCGCGTGCAAGCTATATTGCCGAGGCTTTCACGGCATTCACAAAAAAGCTACCTGCCGCCGGACAGGCAGAGATATATTACAAGGAAACGAACTCCAATCGCACGATAATAAACGTCCTTAAGGACGACTATAGACTCGGAATAATCAGATACGCCGGAAACTACGATAAGTATTACAAGGAACTTCTGAATGATAAGGGACTCAGCGGAGAGCTCATAACCGAATTCAGACATATGCTTCTGATAAGTGCCGACTCTCCTCTCGCGAAAAAAGACAGTATCACCTTTGCCGACCTTGCTACTCTGACCGAGATCGCACACGCCGATCCTTACGTGCCGTCTCTCCCCTTTGCCGAGGTAAAAAAGGAAGAGCTTCCCGATACCGAGCGCCGCATCTTCGTTTTCGAGCGCGGAAGTCAGTTTGAGCTGCTCTCGCAAAACGTTATGACCTATATGTGGGGCTCTCCGGTCCCCGAACACCTGCTCGGGCGATATAACCTCGTCCAGCGCATATGTGAAGAGAGCAACAGAATCTACAAGGACGTCCTGATATGGGCAGGGGATTACAGGTTTTCTCAGCTCGACAACGATTTCATTGCCGAACTTTGCCGTGTGAAACGTGAAATATTTAAGTGATCGGCGTATTTGAAAATCGCCCCCCTTCTTTCATTCGGTATCAGGTATATCGATATATACATTACCGATATGCAAAATCCACAATTCACAAAACCGCGATCATGTGTTAGAATAGTGTCGTAATAAGGGCAAAGGAGGTGTAAACGGTGTCCGGATCAGGTATTTCCCGAGCAACAACCGGCAGATTGCCCGAATATCTTACATATGTGAAGAGCCTTCCGAGGGATATACGCTTCGTCTCCGCAACAGCCATCGCGAAGGGGCTTGAGCTCGGAGAGGTTCAGGTACGTAAGGATCTCTCGGCAGTATGCGGAAAGGGCAAGCCTAAGATCGGATACGACCGTGACGTGCTCCTTTACAGTCTTGAGACCGCGCTCGATACGCGCTCCGGGTGTGAGGCGGTGATCGTCGGAGCCGGTAAACTCGGAAAAGCTCTGCTCGGTTTCGGCGGATTCTCCGACTACGGCATCAGCATCGGAAAGGCTTTCGATATAAGAAACGACGAAGGCTCACCCGATGTGCTTCCGATAGAAGAGCTGCCATCCTACTGCTCGCTTCATCAGATCGGGATCGGAATAATATGCGTCCCGCCCGACGCCGCGCAGGAAGCTGCCGATCTTCTCGTAAAAAGCGGAGTCAGAGCGATATGGTGCTTCGCTCCGGTAAGCCTGAAGCTCCCCGAAACGGTGAAGGTCCAGTACGAGAATCTTGCCCTTTCGCTCGCGCATCTGCATCAGAAAGTAAAAAGCATTCATTGAATGAGGAGGATATATGGAAAACATGGAAAGAAAGACAGTCGACAGTGTGGAAGTTCTTGAAGAGACCATCGCCCGCGTCAGAGAAGCGCAAAATAAGTTCGCGACTTACACGCAGGAACAGGTTGACGAGATCTTCAAAGCTGCCGCCATCGCCGCAAATATGGCGAGAGTCCCTCTTGCAAAGCTCGCCGTTGAAGAGACCGGAATGGGCGTCGTCGAGGACAAGGTGATCAAAAACAACTATGCCGCCGAGTATATCTACAACGCATACAGAAGGACAAAGACCTGTGGCGTTATCGAAGAGGACAAGGCTTACGGTATAAAGAAAATAGCCGAGCCCATCGGAGTCATCGCCGCCGTTATTCCGACGACCAACCCGACATCAACGGCAATATTCAAGTGCCTTATCGCCCTCAAGACCCGTAACGCGATAATCATCAGCCCTCATCCGAGAGCAAAGAAGTCGACAATAGCCGCCGCAAAGACCGTTCTTGATGCCGCGGTAAAAGCCGGCGCTCCCGAAGGCATAATCAACTGGATCGATGTTCCGAGCCTTGATATGACGAATCTCCTCATGAAGGAGGCAGATATAATACTTGCCACCGGTGGTCCCGGAATGGTCAAGGCAGCATATTCCTCCGGCAAACCGGCTCTCGGCGTCGGCGCGGGCAACACCCCCGCAATAATCGACGATTCCGCAGATGTCGTACTCGCCGTAAGCTCTATAATCCACTCTAAGACCTTCGATAACGGTATGATCTGCGCCTCCGAGCAGTCTGTCATAGTCCTTGACGGTGTTTACGATGCCGTGAAGACCGAATTCGCCGACCGCGGATGCTATTTCTTAAATCCCGAAGAGACCGAAAAGGTAAGAAAGACCATAATAATCAACGGCGCACTCAATGCAAGGATCGTCGGTCAGACGGCATCGAAGATCGCCTCGCTCGCCGGCGTGACCGTTCCCGAAGGCACGAAGATACTTATCGGTGAGGTCGAGAGCGTCGAACTTTCCGAAGAATTCGCACATGAAAAGCTCTCCCCCGTCCTTGCAATGTACCGTGCAAAGGACATAGAGGACGCCTTCACGAAGGCAGAGCACCTCATCGCCGACGGCGGCTACGGTCACACCTCGTCGATATACCTCAATCCCGAGACCGAGAAGGCTAAGCTCGCCGAATTTTCCGAGAGAATGAAGACCTGCCGCATACTCGTCAACACCCCCTCGTCGCAGGGCGGCATCGGCGATCTCTATAACTTCAAGCTCGCGCCCTCGCTGACCCTCGGCTGCGGCTCTTGGGGCGGCAACAGCGTTTCTGAGAATGTCGGCGTAAAGCACCTTCTGAATATAAAAACAGTAGCCGAGAGGAGAGAAAATATGCTCTGGTTCCGCGCCCCCGAAAAGGTCTACATCAAGAAGGGCTGCCTGCCCGTAGCGCTTGACGAGCTGAAGAACGTCATGCACAAGAAAAAGGCGTTTATCGTCACCGATTCCTTCCTCTATCATAACGGATACACAAAGCCGATCACAGATAAGCTCGATGAGATGGGCATTCAGCATACGACCTTCTTTGACGTAGCACCCGACCCGACGCTCGCCTGTGCAAAGGCGGGAGCAAAGCAGATGACCGACTTCGCACCCGACTGCATCATCGCGCTCGGCGGCGGCTCGGCTATGGACGCCGGCAAGATCATGTGGGTCATGTATGAGCATCCCGAGGTAGACTTTGCCGATATGGCAATGCGCTTCATTGATATACGCAAGAGAGTCTACACCTTCCCCCATATGGGCGACAAGGCGTATTTCGTAGCTATCCCGACCTCCGCCGGAACAGGCTCCGAGGTTACTCCGTTCGCCGTCATCACCGATGAGCAGACGGGTATAAAGTATCCCTTAGCAGACTATGAGCTTCTGCCTAAGATGGCGATAGTCGACACCGATTTCCATATGAGTGCACCGCGCGGACTTACCGCCGCTTCGGGTATCGACGCTGTGAGCCATGACCTTGAAGCAATTGCCTCTGTAATGGCGACCGACTATACCGACAGCCTTGCTCTCCGCTCGCTCAAGATGATATTCGAATACCTGCCGAGAGCTTACGACAACGGTCAGACCGATGTCGAGGCGAGAGAGAAGATGGCAAATGCCGCCACTATGGCAGGTATGGCTTTCGCAAACGCTTTCCTCGGTGTCTGCCATTCTATGGCACACAAGCTCGGCTCATTCCATCACCTGCCTCACGGTATAGCCAACGCTCTTATGCTCGAGGAAGTCCTCCGCTTCAACTCTGCCGAAGTCCCCGTGAAGATGGGTACATTCTCACAGTACGCCTACCCTCACACCCTGGCAAGATATGCAGAGATCGCCGATTACCTCGGCCTCGGCGGCGAAAACGACAGCGAGAAGCTCGAGAACCTTATCAAGGCTCTGAACGATCTCAAGGCGCGTATAGGCATCAAACCGACTATAAAGGATTACAATGTCGATGAAGCCGACTTCCTTGCCCGCCTTGACGATATGGTCGAGCAGGCATTCGACGATCAGTGCACCGGCGCAAACCCGCGCTATCCGCTCATGAGCGAGATAAAGCAGATGTACCTGAACGCCTACTACGGCAGAGAGCATTTCACTGAACCCGCGATGCCCTCCTCGGCGGATCTCGTTACCGGAGAGCAGGATAACCCCGTAAAGGGCGCATACAACCGTGCCAGAAACGGCGCAAAAAAAGCATAAGGAGGAAAGAGGACTATGAAACTTGACAGAATAATTGCGGTCAGGAACAACAAGACCGTTTACCGCGACGGCGATCTTTGTCTGAAGGTCTTCGGCGAAGGATATTCCAAAGCCGACATCCTCAACGAAGCTCTCAATCAGGCGAGAGTCGAAGAGACCGGACTCAATATCCCGAAGATCCGTGAGATCCGAATGATCGACGGCAAGTGGGCGATCGTCTCGGATTTCATAAAGGGCAAGACCCTCGCTCAGCTCATGAGCGAAGACCCCGACAAAAAGGACGAATACCTTGAGCTTTTCGTGAATCTTCAGCTTGAGGTACAGTCCAAGTCCTGCCCGCTTCTCACGAAGCTTAAGGATAAGATGAACAGAAAGATCTGCCAGACAGACTTCGACGCTACCACACGCTACGATCTTCACACCCGTCTCGATTCGATGCCGAAGCACGCAAAGCTCTGCCATGGTGACTTCAACCCCTCGAATATTATCATAGCCGATGACGGAACTCCCTATGTCCTCGACTGGTCTCATGCAACGCAGGGAAATGCCTCCGCCGATGCTGCAAGGACCTACCTCCTCTTCTGGCTCCACGGCGACATCGACGGTGCCGAGAAGTATCTCGACCTCTTCTGCGCAAAGAGCAAGACCGCAAAGCAGTACGTCCAGAAATGGATGCCCATCGTAGCAGCTTCACAGTCGGTGAAGGGCAACGAAAAAGAGCGCGAATTTCTCCGCTCTTGGGTCAATGTCGTCGATTATCAATAAACTTTAAGGAGAATTGTGATGAAAGTAACAGTATGTATAGGCTCCTCGTGCCATATCAAGGGTTCGCGTCAGGTGGTCGAAGGACTTCAGTATCTTATATCCAAGGAAGGTCTCGGCGACAAGGTAGAGCTCGGCGGCACCTTCTGCATGGGCAAATGCCAGCAGGGCGTCTGTGTCACCGTCGACGATAACTTTTTCTCGGTCACTCCCGACACCGTAAAAGAATTTTTTGATAAGGAAATAAAGGCGAAGGTCTGACGACCTGCACGGGCAATGCCGGATTACGGCATTGCCCTGCCTCTGAAAATGTACCTTTTTTCAGGAGAAAAGCAAAGGAT
>CALYSG010000087.1 GCA_945485605.1 uncultured Clostridia bacterium | reverse complement strand
GCAAGGCTTCTGACCGATGAGGCAAATGAAATATAACATAAAAACAGAGGATCCCCGACAGAGCTTACAGTGCTCTGTCGGGGATCCTCTTATACACAACGCGGCATAACCGCGGATGATATCAATTCAGCTTTATTTTATTTATATCATACCGTCGTCAGACGAGCCTTGTGATACCGGAGCAGGGAAAATTATTTTGCGTAGTCAACGGCACGGCTTTCCCTTATGACATTGATCTTGATCTGACCGGGGTACTTGACCTCGTTTTTGATCTTCTGAGCCATTTCACGTGCGATGACCTTCATAGATTCGTCGTTAACCGACTCGGGCTTGACCATTACGCGGATCTCGCGACCTGCCTGAATGGCATAAGCCTTTTCGACACCTTCAAAGCCGAGAGCGATCTCTTCGAGCTTTTCAAGGCGCTTGATGTAGTTTTCAAGATCCTCGCGGCGCGCGCCGGGTCTTGCCGCCGAGATAGCGTCGGCAGCCTGAACGAGCACGGCGACGATCGTCTTGGGCTCTACGTCGTTGTGGTGAGCTTCGATGGCGTGGATGACCTCACGGCTTTCCTTGTACTTTTTCGCGGCGTTCACGCCTATTTCGACGTGAGAGCCCTCGACGTCGTGCGGGAATGCCTTACCGATGTCATGGAGAAGTCCGGCGCGTCGGGCAAGAGTACTGTCGACACCGAGCTCATCAGCCATGATACCGGCGAGGAATGCGACCTCGACCGAATGCTGGAGCACATTCTGACCGTAGCTCTGTCTGTAACGCAGTCTTCCGAGCAGTTTTACGAGCTCTGAGTTGATTCCGTGAACGCCTACCTCAAAGGTTGCGCGTTCACCCGCCTGTTTGATTGCGGCATCGACCTCGTGGGTCGCTTTGTCGACCGTTTCCTCGATCCTTGCGGGATGGATACGACCGTCCGAGATGAGCTTTTCGAGAGCGATACGAGCGACCTCACGCCTTACGGGATCAAAGCCCGAAAGAGTGATGGCCTCGGGGGTATCGTCGATTATAAGCTCAACGCCGGTGAGTGTTTCAAGCTTCTGAATGTTTCGGCCCTCTCTTCCGATGATCCTGCCCTTCATCTCCTCACTCGGAAGGTTTACGACCGAGATGGTGGATTCGACGACCTGATCGGCGGCGGAGCGCTGGATCGCGAGAGCTATGATGTTTCTCGCCTTTGCGTCAGCCTCTTCCTTGAACTGCTCCTCAAGCTCAACCATGCGCTGGGCAAGCTCGTACTTCGTCTCTGATTCGACACGCTTAAAGAGCTGATCCTTCGCTTCCTCGACGCTTATTGAGGAGATCTCCTCAAGCGTTTTCAGATGCTGCTTCAGCACCTTTTCGATCTCGGCTTTTGCAAGCTCGTTATCCTTGATGCTTCTTTCGAGCTGTTCTGCCTTTGCTTCAAGCTGTTCGGTCTTTTTGTCAAGGCTTTCTTCCTTCTGAGAGAGACGGCGTTCCATTCTGGCGACCTCGCCGCGGCGATCCTTGATCTCACGGTCGGCGTCGTTGCGCTGGCGGAGTATCTCTTCCTTTGCTTCGAGCAGAGCTTCTTTTTTCATAGTCTCGACCTGCTTTTCGCCGTCGGAAACGATCTTCTTCGCCTGTTCCTCGGCAGACCCGATCTCTTTTTCGGATACCTTTTTACGGTATGCGATCCCGGAGAAAACTCCGATCACACCGCCGATAAGAAGAGCGACAATGCCGATAATAACAGCATATACGGGTGGCATTCAGCACCTCCTTTTCTTTTTTTTTCAATTAATTAGTATCCGTGACGGTAAAATCACGCATCATAAATACTATCAAGTCATTATACAACATTTTCGCCTGTTTGTCAAGGGAAAAAAGACTCATATACGGTCAATTGTACGAAGAAAAGCACACCGCGGTAATTTTTTTGCACTTTATGAATATACGGGCGTCTTTTGCCGGAAAAATATAATACAGCGGGCGGGGCAAGTGAAGTTCCCGCCGACGAAAGGTAAAAACTGATATGATAAACTTTTCATTTACGGTCGGGGATGTGAACGGAGTTCACGCGCGCCCGGCGGGAGCGATCGTGACGTGCGCTAAAAGGTATGCATCGGAGGTCACGATAAGAAAAAACGGCAGTGTCGCAGACGGGAAGCGGCTTATTGCGGTGATGGGGCTCGGCGCGCGCCACGGCGACGTGCTTGAGTTTTCAGTCAGCGGGAAGGACGAGGAGAGCGCAGCCGAGGACTTGAAGCGCGTCTGCCGCGATAATATCGGATAACGGAGAGACAGAGATGGTGATAACACATGAACCCGTGAAAATAAAGGGACAGGGTATATCCGGCGGAGCCGCGAAGGGCAAGCTGCACTTTCTTGTCCACCGTGAGACGCGGGAGAGCGGGACGGGCACTCCTCTTTCCCCCGAAGAGGAGCTTGCGCGACTGTCGTCGGCAATCGAGAAGGCGCAAGCCCAGCTCTCGGAGCTTTACGAAAATACTGCGCGGACGATCGGGGAGAAGGAGGCAGAGATCTTTCGCATACACTCGATGCTTCTTGACGATGAGGAATTCCGCGGCACCGCAGAGAATTTCATCTCACAGGGAATGAACGCCGTGGAGGCTGTACGGCGGTCGGGCGAGTCGGTCGCGGAAATATTCAGAGAGCTCGGCGACGACTACCTTTCGGGCAGGGCGCAGGACATAAAGTTCATTTCGGACAGACTTTGCCGTATCCTCACGGGGGACGGAGAAGCCGAATCCGACGAGCCGGACGAGCCCTACATTCTCGTATCGGACGATCTGTCGCCCGGTGAGACGGTGAGGCTTGATCGAAGACACCTGCTCGGCTTTGTGACCTTCGGCGGTTCTGCAAACTCTCACACGGCGATACTTGCGCGGGCGCTTGGGCTTCCGGCTCTTATCGGAACGGGAGAGATAGATCCGATCTACGACGGCGAAAGCGCGATCATAGACGCCTCACGCGGTGAACTTATAATCAGTCCGGGGATCGGGGAGCTTGATCGCTTTGCCGGCGAGGTCAGAAAGAAAGAAGCCGACGAGGCAAGGCTTAAAAGTCTTATAGGCAGACCGACGGTCACCCGTAGCGGAAAAAAGATAAAGCTTTACGCGAACATCGGCTCCCCCGGCGAGGCTGACGCGGCATACCGCAACGACGCGGAGGGCGTGGGCCTGCTCAGGAGCGAATTCCTTTATCTTTCGGCGAGCGACTACCCCGACGAGGAGACTCAGTTCACCGCCTACCGTGAGGCTGTTGCGGGTATGCACGGGCGTCCGGTCGTGATAAGGACGCTTGACATCGGGGCTGACAAAAAGGCGGATTACTTCGCCCTTCCCGAAGAGGAAAACCCCGCCCTCGGAATGAGGGCGATAAGGCTCTGCCTCTCGCGTCCCGAGGTCTTCAAGACTCAGCTGCGCGCTATCTGCCGTGCGTCGGCGTTCGGAAAGGTGCTTATAATGCTCCCGATGATAGTGTCGGTCGACGAGGTAAGGAAGGCGAAGCGGATATTTGTCGAGGTGAAAAACGAGCTTCGGTATGAGTGCCTCGCTTTTGACGAGGATATAAGACTCGGAGTAATGATAGAGACGCCCGCCTCGGCAATAATGAGCGATGAGCTCGCACGTGAGGTCGACTTTTTCTCGGTCGGAACGAACGATCTGATACAGTATACCCTTGCCGCCGACAGACAGAATCCGGCTCTCGAGGAGCTTTGCAGAGACAACCTTGAGCCTGTTATGAGGCTGATAGAAAAGGCGACAGAATCTGCCCACGCAAACGGGAAGTGGATAGGGATATGCGGCGAGCTTGCCGCAGATCTCTCGCTGACAGACAGATTTGTCTCAATGGGTATCGACGAGCTTTCGGTATCGCCGCCGACGGTACTTCCTTTGCGCGAGAAGATCCTCGGTTGCCATTGAAGAAAGGGGAAAAAACAATGTTCGGAAATTCAAACAAGAAGAAGCTGCTTGCGGTAGCCGACGGAATGGCACTGCCTCTTGACGATGTGCCCGATCCCGCGTTTTCGGGGAAGATGCTCGGTGACGGATTTGCCGTCGAACCCTCTGTCGGGGTCTTTTACAGCCCCGTCGACGGAAGGGTCGAATCGGTGACCGATACGCGCCATGCCTACTCGATCCGATCGGACGACGGGCTTGACATTCTGGTGCATATAGGCATTGATACCGTGGAACTTAAGGGGAAGGGCTTTTCGAGCCTTGTTGCCGCGGGTGACCGTGTGAAGGCGGGCGAGCCTATCGCGAGAGCCGACCTTGACCTGATCCGCGCGGGCGGGTTGCCTACGATCACCCCGGTGCTCGTCTCGAATACAGAGGAGCTCGGCGCCTTCGAGCTTTCTCTCGGAGAGGTCAAGGGCGGCGCGAGCGCGGTGCTGAGGTACAGAAAATAAAAACTACGGGGCAAAAGATCGAATGGAGAAGCTTTCGATCCGGTTTTGCGTCATTTATCGTTTAACAACTGCGATTCTGACGTGCAGGAGCTGCCCCGATTCCTAAAGAAAGGAAGCTTTCGCCGAAGCGAAAGCATGGTCAAAAAAAATGGACGCAACAAAGACCGCACCCACGGGCAAGCCGAAGAAAAAGAGAAGCTCAAAGGCTTTCGGGGTGCTTCAGAGGGTCGGAAGATCGTTTATGCTTCCGATCGCACTTCTTCCGATCGCCGGACTGCTTCTCGGGATCGGATCGTCGCTGACGAACCAGACTATGTTAGAGGCTTACGGCCTTGTCGGCATACTCGGAGAGGGCACGGTGCCCTACGCGATACTGACCGTGATGTCGGACGTCGGATCGGTAATATTCAATAATCTTCCTCTGCTTTTCGCGCTCGGAGTGGCTCTCGGAATGGCAGAGTCGGAGAAGGGGACCGCGACACTTTCCGCGGCGATAGCCTTTTTCGTTATGCACCAGACGATAAACGCTCTTCTGACGCTCAGCGGTAAGCTTACCGACGGTTCGATGCAGGAGGGGACACTTGCGAATGTCGTGGGCATACAGTCGCTCGAGATAGGCGTATTCGGCGGGATCATAGTCGGACTCGGAGTTGCCTTTCTGCACAACAGGTTCTATAAGATAAGGCTGCCGAACGTCATATCCTTCTTCGGCGGGACGCGATTTGTGCCGATAATCTCTACTTTAGTCTATATAGTTGTCGGAGTGGTGCTGTATTTTGTCTGGCCCTTCCTTCAGAACGCTATATACGCGCTCGGGAACCTTGTGCTCAATTCGGGGTATGTCGGAACTCTGATCTACGGATTTATAGAGCGGCTTCTGATACCCTTCGGACTGCATCACGTCTTCTACCTGCCGTTCTGGCAGACCGGGCTCGGGGGAAGTATGATGATCGACGGGGTTATGGTATCGGGAGCGCAGAATATCTTCTTTGCCGAGCTTGCCTCGCCGGCGACGCAGGAATTCTCGGTCTCGGCAACCCGATTTATGAGCGGAAAGTTTCCGCTTATGATCTTCGGACTTCCGGGGGCGGCACTGGCAATGTATACCTGTGCACGGCCCGAGAAAAAGAAGGTTGCGGGCGGACTTTTGCTCTCGGCGGCGCTCACGGCGATGATAACGGGAATAACGGAACCGCTTGAGTTCACCTTCCTTTTCGTCGCGCCGGCGATGTATGCGGTGCACTGTATCTTCGCGGGACTTTCATATATGCTGATGCATATACTCGGAGTCGGAGTCGGAATGACCTTCTCCGGGGGGATTATCGACCTGATACTCTTCGGAGTGCTTCAGGGCAACGCGAAGACTCACTGGCTTTGGATCCCCGTCATCGGTGTAGCCTATTTCGCAGTCTATTTCGCGGTGTTCAGGCTTATGATAAAGAAGTTCAATTACGTCACGCCGGGGCGCGAGAGCGATGACGATGAGACAAGGCTCTATAATCGCGCCGATGTTGAGGCGAAGAAAAAAGCCGAAGAGGCGGGCGGCACGATCCCGACCGAGCCGAATATGGCACCTCCCGTGAAAACCGACGAAGGTTCCGAAAAGGCGAACGAGCCCTCGACCTCTGAGCTGATACTTGAGGGACTCGGAGGCATAAACAATATTGCGAACCTTGACAGCTGTGCGACAAGGCTGCGCGTGACGGTCAATGACAGCGGGCTTGTCACCGACGACCTTCTAAAAAAGAGCGGTGCGGCAGGAGTTATCCGCCACGGAAGCGGCGTGCAGGTCGTCTACGGACCGCAGGTCTCGGTCATAAAAAGCGAGCTCGAGGACCATATAGAGCGGCTCAGGGGAAATATGTGACAGAAAGGTTCAGACAATAAAAATCAAAAAGCACCCGAAAGGTTCGGGTGCTTTTTTCGTAAAGTTGACGACTTGACGAAGCTTATTATAGCACCGAGGGGCTTACTTGTCAATATCTATTTGCAAAATAATTTATTTTTACAAGAGAAATGTGAACAAAAACACCAAAGTGTCGGGGCGCTTTGGTGTTTACCACATTAAAATACAAAAAATGTCAAAATAAGAAGCATTTTTTTCGTCAAGTCGTCAACTCTACGAAAAAGGATTTTTCCTTTGACCGGAGCGACGAAAACAAAACAATTTTTATAAGGAGAACCCAAGAATGAAGAAACTTGACAAAAAGGGCTTTACGATCGTAGAGCTCGTCATCGTCATCGCGGTCATTGCGATACTTGCCGGCGTACTTATCCCCACATTCGCAACGGTTGTTGAAAAGGCAAATAAAAGCTCGGCACAGCAGCAGGCAAAAAATTTCTACACTCTGCTTGAAGCTGCCACAGCCGCGCCGACAAAATATGAAATGACCAATGGCGACAATAAAACCACCTATACGTTGAGTATGCAGAAAACCGGTCTGGTTGTTTCCAAAACATACACCGGTACTACTGAACAGCACGAAGATGCCGAAGTTATTCTTTACAACATACTCGGTGATGATGTCAAGACCTATAACGGTGCAAAAGTCGGATTTGACACTAACACCGTAAATTCTTTTAGAACGAGGGACAATTGGACTATTACTGCCGTATACTTCCAGCCGAAGGGTAGCGAATATGTTGTTAAGATCGATCTTGTTGCCGGTACGGTAGGCGAAGCGGTTAAAGCTGAATCTCTTACTGAGAGTGTTACATTCCGCACGTTCGACGGTGAAGCCGGGAACTGAACTATCGGATTAAGTCAGTAACCCCCGCCTTTCAGGGGTTATACCGCGGTTGTTTTGTTGAGTTCATCCGCGGGCGCGGGAGACAAAGTGTTTTTTGCACTATGCCTCCCGCGTATTTTTTTTGAAACGAAACCCACCCGCCGAGCGGAGAGAGGCTATTAAAAACGCCGTCGCAGGCAGTGCCTGCACCCCTTGCTCGCGGTTTATTCACTGAAGGGTGAAGACCTCACCCGGAGCTGATGTTGACCTCCGAAAATGCCGCCTCACGAATAGGAATAATGTCTGCAAAAGGGCTTTGGCGCTTTTTCTTTTGCCTATAGCAGGCTATAATCGAGATCAAGCCGTTTTTCTGACGATATGTGCGAAGGAACGAAAATGCATCCTTTCACGCATTGTAGGGACCGGCGTCCTCGACGGTCCGGAAATCGAATCGACAAAATATGGACCTATCGCAGATAAATATATCCATCAATTACATGATTTTTAC
>CALYSG010000086.1 GCA_945485605.1 uncultured Clostridia bacterium | reverse complement strand
CACCGCAACTGCAGCAGGTTATTTCCCGCAGGGAAATTACCTGAACGATTCTCCCCGATGGGTCACCAACACAAAACAGCACGGCAACAGCCGTGCTGTTTTCGTTGTGATCCGGAGGGATCGAACCCCCGCAAGTTGCTAAGAGTGCGACGGAAGGTATGCCTTGTGATATTTTCAGCGGAATGTTCGGAGAAAGCAGAGCCTCACCGCAACTGCAGCAGGTTATTTCCCGCAGGGAAATTACCTGCACGATTCTCCCCGATGGGTCACCAACGAAATAAGGACACGGTTTACCGTGTCCTTATTTTGTTGAGATCCGGAGGGATCGAACCCCCGCAAGTTGCGAAGAGTGCGACGGAAGGTAGGCATTGCGAAGCCTTTAGGCGATCAGCCGTTGCCCGAGCTTATATACGGATTGATCGCCATGGCAACGTTGTATATCGGCATGGTCTGCAGCCATACCTTGCCCGGTCCGGTCAGAACGGTATTGAACAGTCCTTCTCCGCCAAACAGTTTGTTCTTGATTCCCGGCACCTGACGTATCTCCATATGTACACTCGGAGCAAAGCCCGCGACATTTCCCGTATCGACGACGATCTGCTCTCCTTCTCCGAGATCGTATTCCATAAGCTCTCCGTCGATCTCCGCAAACGCTGTACCGTGTCCGGAAAGTCTCTGCATAATAAAGCCTTCGCCGCCGAATAAGCCCGTGCTGAGCTTTTTGTTGAAATGAATCGAAAGCTCAACCCCCGCTTCCGAAGCGAGAAATGCGCTCTTTTGCAATATCATTTCGTGATTTTCGTCAATCACAACAGGCTTTATAGATCCGGGGAAACTTGAACCGAATGTGATGATCCCATCCTGCTGTGCAGTATAGATATTCTGAAACATACTCTCTCCGGAAAAAGCCTTTGAAAACATTTTTCCAAGTCCGCCGCCTTTTGTCTCCATTTTCATGGTCGGACTCATCCAGACCATGGAGCCTTTCTCGGCAATCATCTTCTCTCCGCGTTGCAATTTGCAAATCACAACGGGAAATGATCCGCCTTTGATTTCGTATTGCATAATATCCTCCTATGCCCTTAGGGCTGCATTTTTGATTTTTGATGAGATCATCGTTTCGGACTGCTTCCGAAGCTCCTTTTCGCCGTTTGGAGCAGCGGCAGAATCGGGGCTATATTACATTGACCTCATTCACTCGAAGTCGGAAGGGGCGATCTTATTGGTCGGGATATAGTCAAGTCCCATTTCTATCATTCGGTCGGCTGTCTCGCGACTGTCTCCCGCACGCAGGCAGAGCCTTACGCCTGCCTCATGAGTCCTTTCGATGAGTCCCGCCGGGACCTCGTCAAGATTCGGGTAGTTATACGACAGCCCGCCGTAACCGAGATCCGAGATCTTCTCCATAAGCTCTTCGGTGCTGAAAATATGATGCACGAAGATATCTTTATTCAGCGCTCTCGCCGTCTCGATATGCGTAAAGTCGACCGAGGACAGCACCGCGTGGTCGACAAGGTCGAACTTCTTCACCGCGAAGAGCGTCTCCTCTACGACGTTCTTCTTAGTCTCTATGAAGGGCACGCAGCCCGACTTTCTGCATATATCAAGGTACTCGTCAAACAGCGGCAGCCTCATCTCACCCGCGGTGTAGTCTCCGACGCAGTTGCCCGCCGTTACCCTCTCCTCATACAGCTCCTTCAGCGTATGCTCCTCTATCTTCACATCGCTTCCGTACATCTTCTTCAGAGAGGAATTGTGACAGCAGACGAGTATACCGTCAAGCGTCAGGTGCACGTCTGTCTCGATAGCCCAGAAGTGCCTTTTTGCCGCGTGAAGGAAGGACACGAGAGTGTTCTCCGGGGCGTCGTTCGTATAACCGCGGTGCGCGAGCAGGAGCGGGGCGCTTCCCTTCTTATCAAACAGCCCGCCGCGATTTTCAAAAGCCTTCGCCATCTTATCTTACCTCAAACGAGAATATATGCGCCTGCGCCGAGCCGTAGGTGTTCCACATGGCCTCCGAGAAATATGTTCCGAGAGGAATGAGGCGCACACCGGTCGTCTCTATGTTGAGCTTCTCCCTTATCATTCTCTGATAGTTGTCGTGAGTCTCATAGACCGTCTTCCATTCGCCCGAGGCGTCAAGTGCCTCGACGCGGAAGGATTTCAGCATACACTTCGGGAAACCGAAGGTCGTGTAGTTATAATCGAGCCTTCTGAAAAGTGTCGTCGAGATATTCAGCACGGCGGGGTTACCCTCGGTATACTCGCGGTCAAGGTCGGAATCGACGATAAGGCGGAAGTCGTTTATCTTCGTCGGCTTGTCGAATGTATAGGTTATCGCGCGGTCGCACATACCCCAGTAACCGTTGTCGTTGCCCCAGATCTTCCTGTCCGTTCCGTTAAGAAGGTTCGAAGCGTCCCCCCATACGGCGCTGAGGTTATCCATGCGGCAGAGCGGAGAGATCTTTCTTCTGAATCCCGGCAGGAAGCAATCGTCCTCCATAAGGGCATCCTGCAGCTCTCTGATATGATCTCTTCCGAATTCGCGGATGTCCTGACCGGATCTTACAGCCATAGCCGCCGCGGTTCCGACTGCCTGACCCATTACGCCGCAGGTGCCCATTACGCGAACCGTCGCAAATGCGATATGCGAGGCGCTTATGTTTCTGCCCGCGAACATGAGGTTCGGGACGTTCTTTGAATATAGCGAGCGGAGCGGTATCCCGTAAGGCTCGGTGAGGCGCTTCTTCTGAAGATGTCCGCCCTCCTTGCCCGACATGGCGAAGCCGCCCGGAAGGTGGTTGTCTATCTGCCAGCCGCCGTAGGCTACCTCGTCGTCAAACTGTCTGCCCGCCTCGACGTCATTCTGCGTCAGAACGTAGTCGCCGATATACCTGCGGCTCTCTCTCTTTCCGGGCAGGAAGCCGAGGAAGTCAAGCTCCCAGTTATCCGCCCCGTGGTCGCCACGGTTCTTTATATGATCCCAGACTCCGAAGGCGATCTTCAGCAGCTCGTCCCTTATCTCCTCGGTATCGTGTATTGAGTCGACCTCGCCGCCGAGCTCGATCCAGTAGAAGTTCGTTCCTATCTTATCAAGGCAGTCGTGGGGCTTGAACTTCATATCCTCATCGGTGTTGAAGGTGTACGCCCATGCGGGTGGCGTGAAGGGACAGGCGTGGTCGGTCTCGTGCGCCTGGATCATGAGGCTCATGCCCATGGTCTTCTTATCGGCGGTGTCAAGGCCCCATTCCTCGCCGTATGTCTCCCTTGCCTCGCGTCCGACGACGTATTCTGCGTCCGAAAGCTCGGCTAAGATGCTGTCGCCCGAGCAGTCGATGAAGAGCTTCGCCTCGACCGTCTGCCATGTATAGGTAGTAAGCTGGAAGCCGGTGACGCTCTTTATCCTTCCGCCCTCGCACTCTGCCTTACAGCAAGCGCAGTTTAGCATAAGGTTTATATTCTCCTCCGCCTTTACCTTGCCGTAAAGGATCCCGTCCCACACCGCGAAATTACGCGAAGGGTTTATGTGCATATTTTCAAGCAGGACCTCCTCCATAATACCGGTCTCCTGAAGGTTGCGAACGCGGCTTCCCGCGCCCGAGACCCACATCCTGATCTCGCTCGAGCAGTTTCCGCCGAGCATCGGTCTGTCCTGCATAAGAACTACTTTCGCTCCGTGACGCGCCGCCGCGATCGCCGCAAAGGTTCCGGCAAGTCCGCCGCCGACAACGCATATGTCTGCATTCGTTGTTACTTTTTTAAGCTCACTCATAGTGATCCTCCCTCGGAATATTATTGTTGGTTTTATCATAGCACAAAGGTGTGAATACTCTGTTAACTCTTGCGATTTATTTCCTTCCGCGGACATAAATGCCTCAATATGCAGAAAAAATTATCCTTCCGAAAACGCAAAATTTGCGCAAATCGCTTTACAACCGGGGGAAAAAGTGTTATTATAAGAAGAAGTGAAGTTTTATGACTCAAATAATATTACATAAACAGGAGGTTACCAATCAAATGGCAATCAAACGCAAAAAGATTTCCATGGACGGCAATACAGCCGCGGCACACGTGTCGTATGCCTTCACGGAAGTAGCTGCCATCTATCCCATTACCCCTTCGTCTCCCATGGCGGAGCAGGTCGACGCATGGTCGGCTGTCGGTAAGAACTATACCGGCGATCCCGCGGTAAACGTCTTCGGCGACAAGGTAAAGGTCGTTGAGATGGAATCCGAGGCGGGAGCGGCAGGCGCCGTTCACGGATCTCTCGCAGCCGGTGCTCTCACGACGACCTACACGGCGTCGCAGGGACTCCTTCTCATGATCCCGAACCTTTACAAGATCGCGGGCGAGCTTCTCCCCTGCGTCATTCATGTCTCGGCGCGTACCGTCGCGTCGCACGCGCTGAACATCTTCGGCGATCACTCGGACGTTTACGCATGCCGTCAGACCGGCTTTGCGATGCTCGCCGAGTCGAACCCGCAGGAGATCATGGACCTCGGTGCCGTTGCTCACCTTTCGGCGATCAAGGGCAGAGTTCCTTTCATCAACTTCTTTGACGGCTTCCGCACCTCGCACGAGATCCAGAAGATCGAGGCCTGGGACTATGCCGACCTTGCAAAGCTCGTGGATATGAAATCGGTCGAGGATTTCCGCGCCCGTGCGCTTAACCCCGAGCATCCCGTCCTCCGCGGTTCCGCCGAGAACGGTGATATATTCTTCCAGCACAGAGAGGCCTGCAATCCCTATTACGACGCCGTTCCCGGTATAGTAGAGGGCTATATGAAGAAGGTCAACAAGCTGATCGGCACGAACTATCAGCTCTTCAACTACTACGGCGCTCCCGACGCGGAGCAGGTCATCGTAGCCATGGGCTCGGTCTGCGACGTTGCCGAGGAAGTCATCGACTACCTCACCTCAAAGGGCAAGAAGGTCGGACTTGTGAAGGTCAGACTTTACAGACCTTTCCGCGCAGACAAGCTCGCAGCCGCTCTTCCGAAGACCGTCAAGAGAATAGCCGTCCTTGACAGGACCAAGGAACCCGGCGCTCTCGGCGAGCCCCTTTACCTTGACGTCGTTGCCGCGCTCTCAAGAGAGGGCGTCAACGCAGAGGTGTACGGCGGACGCTACGGCCTCGGATCGAAGGACACCACCCCCGCGTCGATCTTTGCCGTTTACGATAACCTCTCGAAGAAGAAGCCGAAGAACGACTTCACCATCGGTATCGTCGATGACCTCACCGGTCGCTCGCTGCCCGAGAAGAAGTGCCCCGACACCTCTGCAAAGGGTACCATCTCCTGCAAGTTCTGGGGTCTCGGCGGAGACGGCACCGTCGGTGCGAACAAGAACTCGATCAAGATCATCGGCGACCACACCGATAAATATATACAGGCTTACTTCCAGTATGACTCGAAGAAGACCGGCGGATTTACCGTATCGCACCTGCGCTTCGGTGACAAGCCGATAAAGAGCCCCTACTACATCACGAAGGCTGACTTCGTAGCCTGCCACAATCATGCTTATCTGCATCAGTATGAGAGCATGATCACCGATATCAAGCCGGGCGGAGTATTCCTCCTCGACTGCCCGTGGAGCGAGGCCGAGCTCGACGCCGAGCTTCCCGCAAAGGTCAAACAGTACATCGCAAAGAACAACGTCAAGTTCTACATCATCGACGGTACCGGTATCGCCTCGAAGCGCATAGGTAACGCAAAGGTCAAGAACACGGTCCTTCAGTCGGCATTCTTCTCGCTCGCGAAGATCCTTCCCACTGCGGAAGCGATCGAGTATATGAAGAAGATGGCGTACAAGTCCTACATCAAGAAGGGACAGGCAATAGTCGACCTCAACTACGCCGCGATCGAAGCCGGCGCCGACGCGACCGTCGCCGTCAACGTTCCCGAGGCATGGAAGACCTGCGCCGACGACGCGCCGAAGGCTCCCGTCACCGACGAGAAGCGTCCCGAGCTTGCCGAATTCGTCAACAGGATCGTAAAGCCGGTCAACGCGATGCAGGGCGATGCCCTTCCCGTATCGGCATTCAAGGATTGCGCCGACGGTACGTATCCGCAGGGTGCTTCCGCCTTCGATAAGAGAGGCGTTGCCGTTTACGTTCCCGTCTGGCACGAGGAAAACTGCATCCAGTGCAACCAGTGCGCATTCGTCTGCCCGCACGCAGCTATCCGTCCCTTCGCCATGACCGAGGAAGAGGCAGCCGCCGCTCCCGCTCAGACGAAGTTCGCCGCAAGACCGGTCGTTAAGACAAATTACAAGTTCACGATGGCAGTAAGCCCGCTCGACTGCATGGGATGCACCCTCTGCGTAAAGGCTTGCCCGACCAAGCCCGAAAAGAGAGCTCTCGAGATGGTCCGTACAGAGACTCAGCTCGATCAGCAACCCGTATTCGACTACGCCGTCAAGAACGTTAAGGAAAAACCCGAGCTCATCGCCGCCACCGTCAAGGGAAGCCAGTTCAAGCAGCCGCTGCTTGAGTTCTCCGGCTCCTGCGCGGGTTGTGCCGAGACCTCCTACGCGAGACTCGTCACTCAGCTCTTCGGCGAGAGAATGTATATCTCGAACGCGACCGGATGCTCCTCCATCTGGGGCGGCTCGGCTCCCTCGACTCCTTACACGGTCAACAAAGAGACCGGCAAGGGTCCCGCTTGGGCAAACTCGCTCTTCGAGGATAACGCCGAGCACGGTCTCGGTATGTTCGTAGGTCAGAAAACTCTCCGCAACCGCGTCGTCGGTTACGTGAAGGAGCTTTCCGAAAAGGTCGAGGACGCCGACAAGAAGGCTGTCATCGACGAATACCTTGCCACCGTTGAGGACGGCGAAAAGAACGGCAAGGCTGCCGAGGCTCTTGTCGCCATGCTCGAAAATTGCGGATGCGACTGCGAGCTTCGCAATAAGATCCTTGCCGGTAAGGACTACCTCGCAAAGAAGTCGGTTTGGATCTTCGGCGGCGACGGTTGGGCTTACGATATCGGATTCGGCGGACTTGATCACGTTCTCGCTTCGGGCGAAGACGTAAACGTCATGGTCTTTGATACAGAGGTCTACTCGAACACCGGCGGTCAGGCTTCGAAGGCTTCGAACCTCGGACAGGTCGCTCAGTTTGCCGCTGCCGGTAAGGCAACGCAGAAGAAGAACCTTGCCGAGATCGCGATGTCATACGGCTACGTCTACGTCGCGCAGATCGCCATGGGCGCCGATATGAATCAGACGCTCAAGGCTCTCCGTGAGGCAGAGGCGTACCACGGCCCGTCTCTCGTCATCGGATACGCTCCCTGCGAGATGCACGGCGTCAAGGGCGGTATGCAGAACTGCCAGCTCGAGATGAAGCGTGCAGTCGAGGCGGGTTACTGGCAGATGTTCAGATTCAATCCGACCGAGACCGGCGACAAGAAGCTCGTCGTCGACTCGAAGGCACCGAGCGCCGATTACCTCCAGTTCATCGAATCCGAGGTAAGATATGCAAGACTTATGCAGGCGTTCCCGCAGAGAGCCGAGCAGCTCTTCAACGAGGCGGCTCAGAACGCCAAGGCGAAGTACGAAAAGCTTCTCAAGCTCCAGAAGCTCTACAACACCGAGGAATGATCCCTCTGAAAATTTGAATTGCGATAATAGCGCAACACTATAAAAAATCAGCCTTCCCCCGAACGGGGGAAGGCTGATTTGCGCAAGTGCTCCTCA
>CALYSG010000085.1 GCA_945485605.1 uncultured Clostridia bacterium | reverse complement strand
CGTCAGAAAAACGGCTTGATCTCGATTATAGCCTGCTATGGGCAAAAGAAAAAGCTAAGCAAAAAGAAAATGCCGTTGAGGGGAGTTTCGCCCTCTGCGGAGGGCGACCAAGGCTACGCGCCTTGGATGTGCGCCGCCTTTTGAAAAAGGCGGGCGAAAACTTTTAACACGGGCGAAGGGTGATCGATCGCCTCACCTTTTTGCCGACATTGTTTCCGGGTGAAATCTTCACCCTTCGGTGAATAAACCGCGAGGATTGGCTTGCGGGCAGTGCCCGCCCGCAGGCTCAGCCGATGGCGGCACGAAGCCTTGCAAGGTTGTTTTCGAGCGTGTCAGCCTTTGAATAGATGCTCGAGGTCCCGGCGACGAAGATGTTCGCGCCCGCCTCCTTCATCAGCTTCGCGTTCTCGAAGCTGACATTGCCGTCACACTCGATATCAACTTCCGTGTAACCGTTCCTGTCAAGCAGCTCGCGGCAACGCGTGATCTTTCCGAGAGTCGAGGTCACGAGCTTCTGTCCCGAGAATCCGGGATTGACCGTCATTATGAGCACGCCGTCGATGTAGGGCATCAGCTCCTCAAGCACCGTAAGAGGCGTTCCGGGGTTCAGCGCCAGCATAGGTCTTGCCCCGCGCTCTCTGATAAGGTTCAGCGCACGTTGAATATGGGTGCAGGACTCGTAATGCACCGAAACATAATCCCCCTCGCAAAGCTCAAACCAATCGAGCTTTGCGGTCGGCTCATCTATCATAAGATGAATGTCGAGCGGAATGTCGGTCGCGGCGTGGAGCCTCTTCACAAAATCGGTGCCGAGAGTGTAGTTCGGCACATAAACGCCGTCCATTATGTCGACGTGAAGGTACTCGATGTTTCCCTTCTCGAGCTTTTTAAGCTCATCGCCGAGGTTCATAAAATCGGCGCACATCAGCGAGGGTGAGATCATTCTTTTCATAATATAAAAATCCTTTCTTATGGAAAATTTTAACTGCTTGCTTTTTCGGGCATACGGCTCGAATGACAGGTAAGGTATATGATCTGCCTGCCCCCGGCAAGCCTTCCGAGCATTGAAAGAGCGTTTGCAAGCCTTCTGTCATCAAGGTCACAGAAGGGATCGTCAAGGAGCAAAAAGGGCTTGTCATCTGTAAATATCGCATCGGTGAGAGCTATGCGAAGGCATACCGCCGCTATCGCGCGAAGCCCGCGGCTGTAGCTTTCCTCCGAGCGCATCTTTTTGTCGCCGAGCTTAAGGGCGAGTGAGGTATCTATCTCGGATCCTATCCCGAGTCCCGTCACGCCGCGGAAGCTGCCGTCAAACGCCTTTTCCATTCCGACAAGGTACCTTCCCGACAGCGAATCCTTAGCCTTCGCGAGAAGATCCTTCGCCGCCTTCGCATCTTCGAAATCGCGTTCGCAAAGCCGTATTCGGTCGCGGAGCGCGTCTGCCTTTTCGTTTAGCTCGGGAAGCGCTTCGGAGCCCGCGTCGGCGCTCCTTATAGCCTCGGTCAGCCTGCCTTTCTCATGCTCGAGGAAGGATATCCTTTTCCCGAGAGATACCTTTTCGTCTGAAAGCGCCGCGGTGTCGGGCATCTCGGGTAAGGGAAGCGACGGGTCGATCTCCTTCTCGGCAGCGAATGCTTCTGCGGCTTTTTCCTTTTCCGAGGCATCGCGGCGGGCATTTTCGAGCGCCGAGATCTCACAGCGCAACCGATCAAGCCCCACGCCGTATCCCCCCGTAAGGTCGCACGGATATCGATCGAAGAAGGCGTCGAGCCTGCCCTTTACCTCCGATATATCGTGCTGACGTCGACTTTCGGCTTCGGATGCCCTCTTTTCGTCGGAAAGAAGGCTCATATATTCGGAAATACCACGTCTGACTTCGGATATTGCCGCGTATCTCTCGCTGCCCCGACGGTATTCGGGCACGAAAGAGGACAGCTCAAAGTCGAGCGCACTTTCCTCGGCTTCATAATCCGCGCGCTTCTTCGAGAGATCGTCCCGTGCCGCACGATAAGCCGCGAGCTTGATCTCGTATTCCTCTGCGTCGCGCTTCTTCGCCGAATTTCCGAGGGCAAGCATGATCCCGCCCGCGAACGCTCCGATCGCGCCGAGAACGCAAAGCGCCACGCCCGCCGCGACCGATGCGGCAGCACCGAGAATTATTCCGAAGATCAAAAGAGCAAGACCTGCACAAAGGATAGCAGTGCCTGCGGCATTGCCGCGCTTTTGAGGCTTCCGAGGCTCTGACGGAATCCCGGCACGGATAAAATCAAGTCCCTCCGCCTTCGCCGCAAGCTCGGATGTTTTTCCGGAGAGCCTGTCGGCAAGACCTATGTCGGGAGTGACGCCGAATCTTTCGCGAAGTCCGGCGAGCCTCTTTTTTTCGACTTCGGAAAGCCCGGTCCGCGACTCTTCAAGTGAATCGTACCTTGCCGCGTCACCCGACGCTTCTCTTATCTCTCCGTCGGTCGGTATGCCGGCAGGAAACAGCCGAGCAAGTGCATCGGCTCTCTCCTTTGCGGTCCTTGCAGCACAAAACAGCCGGCGGCAATAGTCCGCGTCCTTTGCGGCAAGGCTGTCTGCCTCTGCCTTTCTGAGCGCCGATTCGATCTCTTTAAGTCTTGACGTGCAGGCATCAAGCTCCGAAACTACCGAACTTAGCCTGAGCCTTCCCTCGGTCGCGTCGTTGCTCCTTGCCTCGCATTTCTCTATTTCGAGCATACAGGAGGTCAGATCGGATCTCAGCGCGGGGATAACCCCGTGCTTTTGCGCGTTGCAAAGGTTCTTTATATATGCATCGAGTCGCGATACCGCCTTGCCGTAGTCACTCATATCGTCCGAGCTCTCGAGAAGGTTCGTAAGCCTTGCGTTTATGTCGGGCGTCATAGAGGTCATAACCGCTTCCTGCGGCAGGTAGGTGCTCTTCATAAAGGATTCTTCGGTAAGACCGAAAAGCTCCTCACCTATCTTTTCTCCGTATGCAAGGCTCTCAAGCCGCGTATCAAGATCGGTGAGACTGAACGTGTCCTCGGTCTGCTTCTTCCCGAAGGTACGCCCGACGCGGAAGTGTCCCTTCGGAGTCTCTATTACCGCGCTCCCGCCGAAGACTCCGCCCTGCCACGGAAGGTATTTTTTTCTCGGGTTATCGGAGGCCTTCCTTCTCCCGTCCGGAAGCCCGTAAAAAACTGCGCTGATGAAGGCGGCGAGCGTAGATTTGCCGTAGCCGTTTTCCTCGCATATACATGAAAGCCCGTCCGAAAAGTCGAATTCGATCTCGTGCAGACATCCGAAATTCTCTATGTAGCAGGAAATGAGTTTCATGTCAGCTCCTCCCCCCGCAGGGCGCGGATACCGAAAGTGATTATCCGCCCGCGGGTCTCCTCGTCGGTGATGTTTTCGGTAACGAGACGTATGAATTCACCCTTCAGCGAAATGTCTCCCGCGTAGTCGGCGGGATCGATACGCATTTTCGATGAATCGGTAAGCTCAAGGTAAAAAAATTCGGGAGCAAGACCGTCAACGATGCTGCGGTAGTATTTCTCGCGCCCCGGCTCAAAGCCGCCGGTGACGTTGACTCTGACTATATTCTTCCGATCAATCCCTGTAAGCGCAGATACTATCGCCTCGCGCTGAGCACTGAGGCTCTCAGCCGCCGTCATGTCCGCATCGACCGAGACTACCTGCCTGACAGAAGAGGGAATGAAGGTGTGCGTTATTTCCCCGTCCGACGCGTCAAGGAGCAAAAAGCCCTTCTCGCCGCATTCGTCAAAGCCCCTGCCTTCGGGACAGCCCGAATAGCACCATTCTCCGCGCGAATCTATACGCCCCGAGGAAAAGCTGTGGTAATGTCCGAGGGCGAGATAATCTATGCCCTTTCCGGATAGGGCGGAGAGACAGAAGTCCTGCCTGTCCGCGCCGTGAAGCACGACGATATTCAGCCTTTCAGAGTCGAGAGAAAGGCTTTCCTCATCGGGAGCCTCGGAGCCGGTTATGACAGCATCGCTGTAGTCGAATGAAGTCCAGCTTTCACCGAAAAGGCGAAGGTTTTCGGGCAGATCGCACCCGGTCAGCACGCGCGAGTCATGGTTGCCTCGAAGGAGGAGAAAGTCGACCTCGGGGGTCGATTTCACAGTGTCGAGAAAGTAGTTGCGAGCGCGCTGCGAAACATTGCAACGGTCAAAAAGGTCGCCCGCTATAATGACGGCGCGGACACCTTCGCCCTTTGCAAAAGCCGCGAGCGAGGAAAAGGCGCGGAGCAGCTCCGAGCGGCGCTCGGCAGCCTGCTTTGGCGGCATCCCCGACTCCATCACGGCATCAAGGTGCAGGTCGGCACAGTGTATGAACTTCAAGACCGCATCACCTCCGAGTGAATAAATGTCCTAATAAGATTATATAATATCGGAGCGGATAATTCAAGGGCAAAGAAGTAAAAAAGAGCCTGAAATACAAAAATCCGAAAAAAGAGGGGAAAAATAAAGGCTCGGAATGCAAAAAAAATTTAAAAGGCGAAAAAAAGTGTTGACAATCGGGAATTAATATGATATAATCTTTGAGCATTAAGCATGGCGGAATAGCTCAGCTGGCTAGAGCAATCGGTTCATACCCGATAGGTCATAGGTTCAAATCCGATTTCCGCTACCAGAGTGCTTTCGCAAGAGCGAAGGCATTCCCCGGCCCGTTGGTCAAGCGGCTAAGACACGGCCCTTTCACGGCTGTAACATGGGTTCGATTCCCGTACGGGTCACCAAATGTAACAAATCCGAACTATTTCGTCAATCGAAATTGGTTCGGATTTGTTTTTTACTATTGATTTATTATATTGACGCTGTTTCGGAGCGAGGTCAAGCGACCTCGCTCTTTTCCTTTTTGTCGGCTTCCTGCCCCGCCTTCCATTCGGCAAACTCTCTCTGCCCCTGCTCCGATTCAAAGTAAGCCACAATATCCGGCAGAAGACAACGGGCAATTTCCTTGCGGATATGTTCCGGTATCTGCGGGATGTGGCTCTCTCCGCGCGTATCACGGAAGACGAATTCAATGCGCAGAAGGAGGCGTTTGAACCAACCTGCGTTTATATATTCCTCTCGCAGAAACCAAGTGGCGAGAATCTCTTGCTCCTTTTTCCTCTGTTCTGCCTCTATCTCTCGCTGCTTGCGCTGAACTTCTTCCCAATCCTCTATGTCTTCGCCCTCACGAAGAACGGTGCGGTTATCGTGGAACAGAGCGTTAACTCGTTTCCAAAACTTTTTCCAAGTCATATCATCATCCTTTCTTACATCGAAATTTCAAATCCTTGATTTTCGTCCTCGCCATCGTCAATATCATCCGCAGGAGATGGCTTGGGTTTAGACAACTCTATCGCAGTACCTACAGCACCACCAATGAGAATACCAACAGCTTCACCTGCGTTTCTCGCTTCTCTCTGCCGTTTTTCTTCCTCGGATTCCTCTCCGTCCTCGATGATATTTCCTACATTTGCAATCCCACGTACACCCATAAGAGCAATACCAGCAGCATTGGGACTGCCGTGAGAGCGAGACGGAGCCACCACAGTGCCTCGTCTCGACGTATTCTTCTGTCGATAACTTCTGAAGCTCTCTCGCTCGCTTTCCCAACCTGTTTGGTAGCTTCCTTCGTCAGCTTGTGCAAAGCCATTTCCGTTGCCTCTTTCTGCTCCTGTGCTGCCTTCTTCATCACCGTGGCGTAATTCTCCGCTGATGCCATCAAATCGGCTTTCTGTGCCGACAGCTGGGCTGACAGAGCCTCCATTCTGCGCACCGTTTCGGTAAGCTTCATCCATTCCTCTGCGCTGATCTGTACCATCGGAATCTCCTGTTCCACCATCTGTTCCTGTGGTGTTTCTTCCATCGCTTCTTGCAGTGCCGGAGGAATATTCCGCGCCTTGAGCTTGTCCATATAACTCTGTCCTGATCCTGAATTCATGTTCCATATTCTCCTTTAGATATTTTTCATCGTTTAGTTTTATATCACGGACTCTGCATTCCTTTCCGTTTTGTGTTGGGCAGATGTACGTGATATATTTTCTCTCCGGTGTCCACACCATATCGTAGCCGAGCTTCTTCATCTCTCGCTGAAACTCGTCCTTGTTTCCAGCCCTCGCCATGCAATAATCTATTGCGACTCGCAGAGCCATCTTCCAGCTGTTGCCGTTCATAGAGGCTCGGTATTCCTTGGGGCCGAGGCGTTGAGATTTTACATTCGGATTGTATTTTTTGAGAACGTTCAGCCCGTGAGCCTGACATATCTCGTCACTCTTTTGCCGTAAGTCCGAAAGAAAAAATTTATTATAATGCAATTTCAAACCTCTTTCAAGATCATAAGCGCACGCGACAATGTGGTTGTGGAGGTGGTCTTTGTCGATATGAGTTGCGACAATTACCTCACGATTTCCAAATATTTTTGCCAGCTCCATTCCAATTTCGTTTGCCTCTTGCGGTGAGATGGCTTCGCCGATCTTGAAGGACTGAACGAAATGATAAAATCTCACACCATCCGGCTCGTGGCCAAATATCTTTTGCGTGGCAAGGAAGGACTCGTTCGCCAGCTCCGGGATGCAGTTATACCCCGAAATATAGGCGAGCTGTTCGTCCTCGTCGAAGGTTTTGGACGGTTGCATACAGTAATCCAGCACGCCTTTCTGTGCGCTCGGTGTTTGATTCTTTTCGGGAATACTTTCAACAACTGCCATCGTTTTCACCTCCGAGTGCGAGAAGAATTTGACGATAGAGAGACAATAATTCCGAGAGATCGACCGCAGAGATCCTGCCCTGATGGCAGAGCTTTGTGAGCTGATTGAGGTTGTTACCTTGATAGTGAAGCTCCTGATTCAGCTCTCGGAGATCCGAGTTGACAATGATTTTTCCGTTCATACACATGTCCAAAATGAAGGCTCGCATTGACGGAGCAACGGCTTCATACATCTTGCCTTGCATCGATAGTTTTTCTTCGGGAGTAACGCGAATGGTAATGGTTTCTGTTTGTGATCTGCCCAAGTAATTCTCCTTTCTGACAATGATATCTTTTGGTTTTCGTTTCTTTTGGTCGATTGCGTAGCAATCTCTTTTCATTTCCGCAAAGAAAAGGTAAGTGGGTTCGGGCTTCTGCCCGATTCTGTCCCAGCGTGAGCGCAGGGACGGTGCGAGACGGGCGCCGCCATTTGGCGGTGGACATCCACGCGCTATGCTTGCCCCAGACGCAAGCGTCGGGAAAGCAGAAAAAAATAGTGACATTGCCGTGTGTGGCAAAATATCCGCACCTACAACATCGGTTTTGAAATGCTATTTTGCCGATAGCCTTTTATTTGATTCCTGCATCACAGTTTTTGAACCGTGTGACAGCGTGACAGGTGACAAATGACTATAAATTCAAAGAATATCGGTAGCGGCTACCGAAAATCAATTATCGCCTAATTTCTTTAGCAGGTACACCGCCTTGTAAAAATCCATCTCCAAATCTTCGTTCTCTACATCGGTTTTGTACTTCTTCAAAGCGCTGCGGACTTTGCGTATTGCCACAGTGATTTCCTTCACGCCAGCACCTGCCTTTATTGCATCGATGGCATAGTTAGCAACGATTATGCAATCATCAAGAGAAACGTTATCTTGTATTCTCATACGACCGAGCTGTTCAAGGATACCGTTCTTACAGGCTTTGAAGCGAAGGTTTGTATCGTCTATTTCATAAAGGATCGTTCGCTCCGGGATTTCATCGGCAGCATCAATGAGGACTC
>CALYSG010000084.1 GCA_945485605.1 uncultured Clostridia bacterium | reverse complement strand
CGAGAAGTTTTTCAAAAAGAAAAATTTCACCGTTTTGCAGGATTATAACTGCCTTCAGATCATCCCACGCATTCGGCGATGAGTTTTGCTACCTCACCGACATCTCCCGAGGCGTTGATTATCTTCACATTATCCTCCGGGAGTGAGGCAAATACCTCGAGATATCGGTTTCTTACCGTCTCGAGCGTCTGCTCCTTCTCAAAGACCTCTGTTATCGCCCGGTCGGAGGATATTCTCTTTGCCGCGGTTTTTGCGTCAATATCAAGGAAAATGCAGATATCGGGTTTCCTGATCTCCGGGCAGTTGAGGTTCATATCGGCGACCCAGCGGTAGTCGGTCTGGCTTCCCTGATATGCGAGAGATGAGTAATAATACCTGTCGCATATAACGTCGTATCCGTCCGAGGTAAGCTTCTCTATCCCGTTGACCGGGCAGACGTTGTGATTTATCCTGTCAAGCAGGAAAAGCGCCGCAAGCTCGCCCGGAGAACGCTTTCTCGCGCCGCAGAGCGCATCACGCAGAAGTCCCCCGCTGACAGAGGTCGTCGGTTCGGCGGTTATGTGCACCTTTCTGCCCGCTCTCTTCAGGTGTTCGGCAAGGAGTCTTATCTGTGTCGTTTTGCCCGAGCCGTCGATGCCCTCAAAAACTATGAATCTTCCCTTTTCTTCCATAAGAGTCCTCCCTGCAAGGCTCGGGGCAACCGAAGAGGTTGCCCCTTATATGCCCGTTTTTAATATGGTAACTTGTTGATTGAGTCTTAACTTTTTAATACCGTCAATAGGGCTTGGTTCCGTCGATATCGGGATTTCCCGATATGACCTTCATAGCGTCCGCAAGGATCTTTGCGGCGCGGGTGCGGAGAATATAGAACTGTCCCTCTCCGTTAGAGGTTATGAAGGTCCTCGTCGGCGAATAGTTGTACATACGGTAGGTGTAGCTGTTCCCGTCGAGCGTCGTCGTGACTTTAAGCAGAACGTCACATTCGTCGCCCTTCGCGATATAAGCCTTCATATCTTCCTCGGTAAGGCAGGCTCCGCCGATCGAGTCGGCGATGTCCGCTCTGCCCTCGTATGAGGAATAAAGAAGCGTCTGATAGAATTTTCCGAAGGCTCTGATATAAATGTTCGGCGTCGGCTCCGGAGTTGTCTTGCTGTTGTACTCCTGATAATCGTATTTCTTCACGTCAATGATATTTCCGCTCTCATCAAGCGTCTTGATGCTGAGCGAAACGATATCCGAATTCATGGAAGAGATCGAATTGCGGAATTTCTCTATTGCCTGCTCCTCTACCTGTGTAAAGGTCGGCTTTTCATCGTTTCTGACATACTTTTCGACGAAGTTATCAAAGGTCTCTTCGCTGAATACGTCGATCCCCTCGTTAAGCTCGCCCTGCTTCATATGCACTCTGATCTTTCCGTTCGCTACATTATATATGAAGCGAAGCTCGTATATCTTCTCCTCGATGAATCCGTACTGATCCGCCTCGGCACGCAGAGAATGTTTTATCGTGATCTCTCCGTTTTTGTTGCTGACGACCTTCGGCGAGCTGTTTATATAAGTTTTCAGCGCAGTAAGTTCAGACTCGGAGAGCGAGGAAAGGAAGCTATCTCCTCCGCTGAGGTACTTGCAATAATTCCGCACCGTGTTAAGATTAAGGCTCAGCGTGTTTATAGTCTCGCCGTTCACCCCGGTCTTTTTCGTGCTGTATGTCAGCTCTATCGGGTTTTCGGGATCTGATTCATTGGTTATCTTATATTTGATGTTTATATTGAGTATCAGCTGCTTGCTGCCGTCGGGATTCAGCTTTAAGGAGGTATCGTAGGTCGCCTTCGTTACGCTCATTGCGCTTATCATGGCCTTCTGGTAGAAGCTGAACGCAGTCGAGTTGGCTACGGTTATGCTTGAGGTCGGCTCGAAAAGGTATCTGACGCGTTTTCCGTCATTGCCGATACCGGCGACCTCGATGCTCTTGCAGTAGAGGCTTCCGGGGACGTATACGCTCTTCTCAGTCCAGTCAAGGCGGTTCCATTCAAGCATGGTAAGGTATTGGTCCCCTACCTCGACTATCTCCTGATAGAGGGGTGAATATACGTAGTAGGAGTTGTTCTCGGTCTTTTCGCTGACAAGGAAGTAGCATGGGTATACGGGATAGAGATTTCCGTCACCGCCGTAGACCGTCGCGTCGTAGTAGACCTTGAAGGTCGGCTCGTCAAGTCCGTATTCCGAAAGGATCGCGCGAAGGTTTACGTTGTTTTTCACCGCGTGATCTATCGCCGCGACGAGCTTCTTCGTATAAGCGTTGTAATCGGCGACGTATTTGTCGGGGTAGGTGTAATTTAGCATGGGAGGTATCTCGACCTTGCCTATTATATCGGTAACGAGGCGTCTGACCTTCACGTAGTTGCTCGCGCTCGTTTGATTATAGGTATTGTTCATGATCGAGACTATCTCGTATAGCTGACCGAGAGATTCATCAACGCGGCTTCCGTCGATCCTGTATCCCGACATTACGCTTCCCGGAAGAGTTACATAGTAGGGAGAGGTCTGGTTTATCGTGTTCATTCTCTCGGACAGGAGCTGATATGAGTATCCGAGCACCTGCGAATATCCGCTTTCGGCTGTTGCGTCGGCCTTCATCAGCGCAAAGTTATGCACGGTGAGGAAGGTCGTAAGCGTCGATGGGTAGGTCAGCTGAGGGTAAACGAGGTTCTTCGCCTCTCCGAGCAGGATAGAGGAGCGCGAAACGTCGATATTAAGCGCTACGGAAACGCCGGGGTCGTCCGAGATCTTGTAGACCGCGTTTCGGTCTCCCTCCTCGGAGTCGCTGTATCTTACGTAGAAGCTCCCTCCGTCGGGGGTAGTGTTGCCGAAATACAGCCTGTAAGACTTTCCGTCGGTCGAGGTTATCTCGTAGTAATTATCACATTCGCTTCCGAGTCCGTATTCGTCGAATCTGATCCTGCCGTCCTCGCCGATAAGCGGCTTGTAACCTTCTTTTCCCGCGTTTTCGCGGTCGATCGAAGCCATTACCGCCGTGCTGAATTTCTTAAGCGCAAGGTTATAGCCCGCGAAGCTGCACATTGACGCCGAAATGACGGGGTTGACGGTCGCCTTTTCATATCCCTCTATATAGAAGGTATCGTTAAGTCCGTCGGTCAGCCCGTCGGTGTCCGGGGTGTCCATGCCGATAACCTTGAATTCGGTGATGCTTCCGTCTTTGTTTTTATGGTGAATAAGGATCGACGCCGTTTCACCCTGCCCGACGCGCGGGAATATAAGGACTCTTACGTTATTATTCGAGTAGGTCCCGGTCTCACCGACCTCGACCGCGCCGTTATAGTCGACCTGCGCAAAGGATGAGATGGTTCCGCTGCTGCTGAGGCGGAGCATCGTGCCTATTTCGGTCTGGAAGATGAGGATACCGCCCTCCGGAGGATTGTCGACGTCTCCCTGCGACGCAAAGCTGCCGTCTTCTTTAATGTAGTAATTAGGAAGGATCTCGTCCTTCTCATCGACGATTATGACCTTGCCGTCCTTTTTCATACTCTGATAGGTGTAGCTGAAGGTCTCACCCGCCGCCGTCTTGCGGCTCTCGGTGAATGAGTCGATGTAGACGTTTTTCGAGTTGAAGTAATTCATCGTCACTCCGAGGACGATCCCGGTCACTACCGCGACTGCGGCTATGACGATAAGTACGGTGACCTGCGTCCTGAAGCTCGATTTTTTCTTACGCGGAGGCTGTTTTTTGCCCGCCGCGGCTGTTTTTTCGTTGTTCATGAATACTTTCTCCTGACGAGTACGAAAATACCTGCGCCCGTTACCACTACCGCGGGAAGCACCGAAAGGAGCACTGTGTAGCGGTTGGCGTCAGCATCTGTCAGATCGGAGATGTCTGTATCCGCGAAGGGCTTGAAGAGTATATTTATCGGAACCACCTCGCGTCCCATGATCGTCATCGCCGACATGAGTACATCGCTGTTTCCGTAGACCGAGGACTTTAGGTACTTTGCCGTTGCGAACTCAAGAGAGCCGCAGGCGAGCACGTATGCGTCCTGATCCGCCGAGACTCCGTACTTGTTTTCCTGGACCGAGTAGCGGCGGCGGGTTATCGTCATGAGCTTGAATGGGTTGTCCTCCGATTCCGCGGGGGTGACTATCTTTATGCTCGCCTTGCCGTCGATATTTTCTATCTCGAGAAGGCTGCCCGCGGCGGTCTTATACTGTCCGTCCTCGTTCTTTGAGAGAGCCTTTCCG
This sequence comes from uncultured Clostridia bacterium, assembly GCA_945485605.1. Lineage (GTDB taxonomy): Bacteria > Bacillota > Clostridia > Oscillospirales > CAG-272 > RGIG3994. Next base: position 3,658 of record CALYSG010000084.1, on the reverse strand, counting down.
CTCCTGTCAAGGATCTGAAGTCCGTCGTCCGAGAGGCGGTAGCGCGCTCCGTTGTATTCGACGATCTCGCGCACGACTCGGGTGAAGGTCCCCGCGACCTCGCTCTTTACCGTTATATTGCCGTTTTCGACGGCAAGCTCGGTGCCCGCTTCGGTGACGAAGCAGCCCTTGTCGTTCTTTTTGAGCTCCTTGCCCGTGCTGTCAAGGATAAGGTCACCCGAGAGCCTGTATTCCTTCGAGTCTACATCGGTGTAAATGATCTGATAAGTCCCGGCGGCACCTCCGGCGGCGCCGGCTGTGGCGACGGTCGTGCCGTTTGCTACGGCAGTTGCGGTCTTTGCCGCCGTGAAGACGTCGAAGATATCCTTCGTCGTGCCGTTGCTGTAATACGTTCCGTATCTGAAGTCCTTCGACTTATCCTCGTCGTCGCCGTAGGTCGCGAGTCTGAAGTTCGGGGCGTAGGACATCGAGGTGGCGTTCTCAAAAATGACCGAGGGAGAGTATCCCTGCTTCAAAAGTCCGCTGTATATCGAGGCTCCGACGCCGCCCGAGGTCACGTAGTTCGCCTTAAGCGTATAGCCGTTCGATGCGAGCGAGGACTGCGTATCGCTTATCATGTAATTGAAGATATTTCCGCCCTCGTCCTGCCAGCGGTCGAACTTCACGCCCCAGGTGAGAAGAAATTCGTCGAGCGCGGGAAGCACCGGAGTGTTCGGCCCCATAAAGACCATCATGGAGTTATTCTTCTCAAGGAAGCGGTCGATGCGCTCGATCTCGTTAACGCCATCGGTACGGAAATCCTTCCTCGGGTTGTAGATGACGATAAGCCTTACGTTTTCTATCGTCTCAAGCGGATTTTCTTTATCGTCAAGGCGCCCGACGGTCACGTTTCCGTCAAGGTCGGTAGCTCCCTCTATCGCTATCTTGTAGCCCGCATCAGATAGCAGCTCGAGAAGCGACGTGTCGTAGAAGGCCTCGCTGTGCCCCGAGGTGATATAGGCTACGGGAGATTCCGCCGCCGTGACGGCAAGGATCGCGCCGGCGAGCTTCTTCTCGCCGTTGTAAGCCCAGAGCTTCGTCTCATCCTCCGAATCCTTTACGAGCATATCGACAAGGTCGTAGGCGCGGTATTCGGTTCCGCTCTCGACGATTATAGACTGCGAGTTTATCGTATGCCCCGTTTTCGTGAATCTCTGCACCGAGGAGGGGTTGTACTCCCAGTTAAGATAGTCGATCTTGATGCAGGGGATCGCCTCCGCAAGGTCAAGGCAGGTGTTATAGACGTACCTCATATAGGAGGTCTTGTCCTGAAGGTTGTCGGGATCGTCGCAGAAGTGGATCGTGACCTCTACCTCGTCCTGATAGCCTTCGTCGCCCTTTTTGAGGTTATTTTTCTCGTTATAAGCCTTTCTCTCCGCATTAACGCCATTCTCACCGTAGATCGAGTTGTAAATAAGGCTGCGACATTCGTCAGAGAGGGTAAAGAGAGCTTCGCTCGTCATATCTATGTACCAGCGGTTGTTTGACGCCAGCGCGTAGAAGAGCACGTTCATAAGCACCACCGCCGCGACGATCACCGCGGTGAGCCCTATTGAAAGCCCGCCGTAGCGCAGCTTTTTTCCGGATATTTTTATTTTCATTTTATTTCTCCGATCATTAAAGGCTGATTTTTTGACTTAAGCCCATCTTCTGCGGTCATAGACCCTGATCGTAAGGAAGATGAACACTCCCGCGATCGAGAAGTAATAGAGCACGGCTGTGAAATCGAATATGCCGTATCCGAAGTTTGCAAACCTGCTGAGTATCGAGATCCAGTCAAGCACGAAGCGGACTGCATAGACGCTGATTATCTGGTGTCCTTCGCCGTCTGTTGCGTTGTTTATAAGCCCTATAACGACGGTCAGAAGGATAACGCCTATCGTCGTGATCGCCGCGGCGAGCTGATCCTCAAAGAATGCCGAGATGAACATTCCGATAGCTATAAACGCCGCACCGATAAGGATTATTCCGATATAGCTTCCGACGATCTGCCCGGTCACGGGACCTATGTGCACAGACGAGTAGGGCTCACCTGCTCTCTCGGCAAAGGCTATTGAATACAGCGGGATAAGATTTAAGAGCGACACCGCGACAGCTCCGAGAAAGACCGTGAACGCCGCGAAGAATTTTCCGAACACCATTCCGGTGATCGTCACGGGTGAGGTCAGGAGCAGCTGTTCCGTGCGCATCTTTCGCTCCTCCGAGAAGAGCTTCATGGTAAGTAGCGGGATCAGCACGATAAAGGCGAAGATCATTATCTGGAAGAACGCCGAGGTATCGTAGCTCTTGCTCTTCAGGGTAGTGAAGCAAAAGATGAGGGCAGACGCCGCAAGGTAGACCGTCACGAAGACATACCCGAGCGGGTTTATGAAGAATGACTTCAGTTCCTTTTTATATATTGCCGACATTTTTCTGACCTCCTTCAGGAATTATCGGATTTTTTATCGGACTGCTCGTCCGATCTCTGTTCTCTTGCGTTTTTCTCGATCATTTCCTGAGCCATGTTTTCTTCGAGCGAGGTGCGCGTGTTCCTTCTTACCCTTCTCTTTGAATCGTACTTCGTCCTTGCCTCGGCGTTCTGATTTACTATCGAGATAAAGATATCCTCGATGCTCATGCCGACAGCCTCGAGCCCGACCATAGCCCAACCCTTCTCGGCGAGCGAGAAGAAGAGCGACTTTCTTATATCTATGCCCGGCGCGCTCTCGACGGCGTAGACGTAAGCCTCTCCGTCGCGCTCGGCAAGGCACTCGGCGTAAACTACGCCGGATCTCGCTTTCAGAAGCGCCAAGACCTCACGCTGAGGTCCGCAGACCTTTAAGGTAAAGCGTCTGTTGTTCTGAACGGCGCGGTTTATGTTCTCGGTCTTCTCGTCGGCGACAATCTTGCCCTTGTCGATGATTATTATCCTGTCGCAGACCGCCTGTACCTCCTGAAGTATGTGAGTCGAGAGTATGACCGTGTGGTCTCGCCCGAGAGTCCTTATAAGGTTTCTGATCTCGATGACCTGCTTCGGGTCAAGACCGACCGTCGGCTCGTCGAAGATCATTACGTCGGGGTTGCCGACGAGCGCCTGCGCTATGCCGACTCTCTGACGGTAGCCCTTTGATAGGTTCTTGATAAGCCTTTTCGAGACATCGGAGATCTTCACGATCTCGCATATCTCCTCAAGGTGCTTGACCTTGTTCATGGTGCATTTTTTGAGGTCGTAGCCGAAGCTGAGATATTCCTCTACGGTCATATCGAGGTAGAGAGGCGGCTGTTCGGGGAGATAGCCTATACGGCGCTTCACACCGAGTGGGTCGTCGAGAACGTTTATGTCGTCGACGTAAACGTTTCCGGAGGTCGATGAAAGATATCCCGAGATGACGTTCATCGTCGTGGACTTTCCGGCGCCGTTTTGACCGAGGAAGCCGACGACTTCGCCCTTCCCGATCTCGAAGCTGATATCGTCTACGGCGCAGATCCCGCCGTAGTTCTTCACAAGATGGTCGATTCTGATCATTTTTTGATCCCGATCCTTTCTTTTATGGACTGGATGTAGTTCAAACTGTATGTAAAAAATATTTTCCGCACGTATAAGGTCACCTTGACCGAATACACAGAATTATTCTATCAT
>CALYSG010000083.1 GCA_945485605.1 uncultured Clostridia bacterium | reverse complement strand
CCGGCAATACCCGCCACATAGGGAGCACCCGAAAGTCCGGTACCGGTAACGCTGATATTACCGTTGTTGACGCAGTTGGTGTAAACACCGTGCTGATACTTTGCAACGTTGCCGACAAGACCCGCAACACGGGGAGTGCTGTCTGCTTTTTTATCGTTATCATACTTATATGTAATGTTACCGTTGTTGACGCAGTTGGTGAAATAGCACATTTCGTGCGCCGCCTTCGTTCCGCCGCCGGTAACCGCCTGACCAACGAGAGCGCCTACATACGCGCTCTTGGCGCTTGCGTTCACATTGGCATTGTTAACAACGTTTTCAATGGTGAATTTGCTGCCTTCTTGTGCAAGAACCGCTACTCTGGTACCTGTTGAAGTGACCTCACCGGCAAGGATGAGATTCTTCACGGTAGCACCCGCGAGCATCTTGAAAAGAGGAACGGATGTGGTAACGGCATGTCCGTTTCCGTCGAAAGTACCCGTAAAGGTAGTTGTGTAGGTTGCAGCAACAGTAATGTCCGCGGTAAGATAATAGTTCTTACCGGCTTCCATTGCCGCAAAGTCCTCTGCTGTTGCTACAGGCAGCGGAGCATCGGGATCCACGGGAGCATCAGGCTCCGTAGGAGTCCCGGGCTCTGTATCAGAGGGGGTAGGTTCGGGTTCCGTGGCAGTTGGTTCGTTTGCCGTAGTGGTTTCATCTGCGGCACCCGCAGAAAGTGCGAATGCGGAGAACATACCGAGAACCAGTGCTAACACGAGAACGATTGAAAGTGAGCGTTTCATGTTTTTCTCCTTATTGGAAATTTTTCTATATGCCTTTCGGCTTTATAGTTGACATCATTATATCATCATTCATAAAAATTGTCAACACATCTTCCGATTTCCCTGCATTTTTGATGAATTTCAACAAATCTCAGACAACTTTTTTGGTATCTATTACGCCGTTAGTGGGCAAAAAGGAGAGACATCGATGCCTCTCCTTCATTTAAATATATATGCTCATTCGGCAAGCATCGTCGAGATCACCGCAAAGAGAGTCTCCGCCGTGTCAAGGTCGAGCTTTTCATCGGGCGAATGAATGTCTATCGCGTCGGGACCGACCGCGAGGATATCCATATCGGGTATACTCTCTTTTATGACTCCGCACTCAAGACCCGCGTGGATCGCGGCGACCTTTATCTCCTTACCCGTTACCTTTCTGTATGCCGCCGCATAGGCATCGCGCACCTCCGACTCGGGCGAATAGTCCCAACCGTGATAACGCTCGTTGTATTCCACTTCCGCGTTGCAAAGGCGTGCCAGCGCCTCAAGCTCGCGGCAGGTGGCATCAAGCTGACCCTCGATCGCCGAACGCGCAAAGAAGGTGAAGACAATACTATTTTCCTCAGTCTTTATTACCCCGAGATTTCTCGAATATTCGACAAATCCTTCTATCCTCTTGCTCATTTCAAGCACACCGTTCGCCGCGATTCCAAGCAAGGAAACGGCTTTAACGGTCGTTTGAGCGTCAAACGCATTCGCTTGATCCCGCGTCTCTTCGCAGATGAATTCAAAACCCTTATCCCAATCTCCGAGCTCGCCCGCGATTCCCGCAGCTACACTCTTTGCGAGATTTTCGATCTTTTCCGACTCGCGAGTAACTATCAAAGCCTCGCACTCACGCGGAATGGCGTTCGATTTGCAGCCGCCGTTAAGGCTCACGAGTCTGAAATCGTCACCGAGAGCGAGAAGGATCCTTCCCATCAGCTTATTGGCGTTCGCACGCCCGTCGGCGATATTACTGCCCGAATGTCCGCCGGCAAGTCCTTTTATGCAAAGTCTCAATATCTTGCCGTCAACGGGTTCGGTCTTTCCTTTGATCGTGAGATTGCACCTTGCTCCGCCGACGCATCCGACGATCGCCGTGCCGATATCCTCCGAGTCAAGGTTCAGCATCTTCCGAGCGCCGACAAGCGAAAAATCGAATCCGTTCACACCGTCCATGCCGGTCTCCTCCGAAACGGTGAACAGGCATTCAAGCGGCGGGTGTGAATCCGAAGCACCGTCAAGGAAAGCAAGCATCGTCACCACTCCGATCCCGTCGTCTGCCCCGAGAGTCGTTCCGCGGGCGCGGAGGTATTTCCCGTCAAGGTAAAGCTTCAGCCCGTCCTTCAGAAAGTCATGTTCCACTCCCTCGTTTTTCTCGCACACCATATCGGTATGAGCCTGAAGGAGCACCGCCGGCTCAGATTCGCGCCCGGCGCTTCCCTTCATTTTAATAAATATATTGTTCAGTCGGTCGCGGTAGCACTCAAGACCTCTGACCTCGGCAAAGTTTTCAAGATAATCTGCCATGCCCTTTTCGTTCCCCGAGCCTCTCGGGATCGCCGAGATCTCCTCGAAGAACCGAAAAAGATTTTCGGGTTTTCTTCCATGAATAATGTATTCCATAATATATCCTCCTCGTATGTATCAGTTCTTGTATTTTGAGAAGTTCACGCTTCCCTCCGGTATCGCGGCAAGGTTGTTGAGCGATTCGCCGGTACCGATAGCTACACAGGAGATCGGGTCATTCGCCACACGTGTATTAATGCCCGTGACCTTTGTTATCAGCTTATCGAAACCGTAAATAAGGCTTCCGCCGCCCGTCATGGTGATACCGTGCTGAAGTATGTCGCCGACGAGCTCGGGAGGTGTACGTTCAATGACCGAGCAAACAGAATCAAGTATACTCTCTATCGGTTCATATAATGCTTCAAGCATTTCAGTTGAACTGATCAGTACCTCTTTCGGAAGTCCGTCTCGAAGATCTCTGCCCTTCACCTTTATGGTTTTCGGATGCTTGTGCTCGTAGATCGCGCCGATCGAGATCTTTATGCGCTCGGCGGTGCGTTCTCCTATCAGCATATTGTAGGTTCTCCGCACATATCGCATAATAGCTTCATCCATTTTATCGCCCGCGACCTTGATCGAGTCGGAAACGACTATTCCGCCAAGCGAAATGACGGCTATATCGGTCGTACCTCCGCCGATGTCGACTACCATTCTGCCGGTAGGTCCCGAAATGTCAAGCCCCGCACCTATCGCCGCGGCGACCGGTTCTTCTATAAGGTGAGTCTGCCTTGCCCCCGCCTGATTGGAAGCGGCGACAACGGCTCTCTCTTCTACCTCGGTGATTCCCGTGGGAACACATATCATTACCTTCGGCTTGAAGAACATATTTCCGCAGGCGCGGCGGATAAAGTACTGAAGCATCTTCAGAGTGACCTCATACTGGCTTATAACACCCTCGCGCAAGGGACGGATCGCGACGATATTGCCGGGAGTCCTTCCGAGCATCTGCTGTGCCTCGTGCCCGACCTTCAGTATCTTGTCGGTCGAGGTATCTATCGCAACAACAGAGGGTTCTTTCAGCACGATGCCCTTGCCCTTCACATAGACAAGCACCGTAGCCGTGCCGAGGTCAATACCTATATCATTTCCGAAAAAGGATTTCAGTTTGTCGAACATTTCTGCCTCCGGAGCTTTAAGTTCTCATTCACTGTTTATTATACATTATTTTCCGCAAAAATGCAACACAATAAAAAGAGTTTTTGTCCAAAGCAAAAAATGTCGGAAAATCCCTTGACGAACGTCGCCGTTGGATTTATAATAAATCAGTATATTATTTATTTTTTCAGTGGCGGTGAATATGCAAAAACTCGGCTTTGATAACGACAAATACATAAGACTTCAGACACAGAATATCCGTGACCGGATCGCCGAAATAGGAGGCAAGCTCTATCTCGAATTCGGCGGAAAGCTCTTCGACGACTATCATGCCTCACGCGTGCTTCCCGGATTCTGCCCGGACAGCAAGATAAAAATGCTCCTTGCCATGAAGGATGAGGCTGAGATAATCATTTCCATCTCGGCAAACGCGATCGAGCAGAATAAGCGTCGCGGAGATTCCGGCATAACCTACGATCAGGAAGTCATGAGGCTTATCGACGCATTCCGCGGCATAGGTCTTTACGTCGGCAGCGTAGTCGTAACCATGTGTTCGGGACAGCCGGCTGCCGAAAAATTCGAGCAGAAGCTTAAGTCACTCGGCGTTCCCGTTTACCGCCATTTCCCGATCCCGGACTATCCCTCAAATATCAACGGAATCATCAGTGAGAACGGTTTCGGAAAGAACGATTATATAGAAACGAGCCGTTCGCTTATCGTCGTGACCGCACCGGGGCCCGGGAGCGGAAAAATGGAGACATGCCTGTCCCAGATCTATCACGAGCATAAACACGGTATAAAAGCCGGATACGCAAAGTTTGAGACCTTTCCGGTCTGGAACCTTCCGCTCAAGCATCCGGTCAACCTTGCGTACGAAGCAGCAACGGCAGACCTTAACGATGTCAACATGATCGACCCATATCACCTTGCCGAGTACGGTACCACTACGGTAAACTACAATAGAGATATAGAGATCTTCCCGGTACTCAGCGCAATGTTCTCGCGCATATTCGGCGAGAGTCCGTACAAGAGCCCCACAGACATGGGAGTCAATATGGCGGGCTTTTGCATCACCGATGACGATGCGGTATGCGAAGCGTCAAAGCAGGAGATCGTAAGGCGGTACTATTCGGCGCTCTGCTCAGTAAGAAAAGGCGAGGCTTCGCAGTCTGAAGTCATGAAGCTCGAGCTTCTGATGAATACCGCCGGAGTTTCTCCCGATGACCGACCGACCGTAAAAGCGGCACTGAAAAAAGCCGAGCAGACCTCGCTTCCGGCGGTCGCCATCGAGTTGCCTGACGGCAAGATAGTAACCGGAAAGACCTCGAACCTGCTCGGGGCATCCTCAGCCGCACTTCTGAACGCTTTGAAGGAGCTTGCGGGCATTGACAGCGAGTATAAGCTGATCTCGCCCAATGTCATCGAACCTATCCAACACCTTAAGGTCAATCACATGGGCAACCATAACCCAAGGCTTCATACCGATGAAATACTCATAGCCCTCTCGGTCTGCGCACTGACGGACGAAAATGCAAAGCACGCACTCGACTGTCTGTCGGAGCTTGCGGGTTGCGATGCACACTCGACCGTGATCCTTTCATCGGTCGACTCGGGCGTATTCGGAAAGCTCGGAATGAACCTCACCTGCGAACCCCTGTATCAGACAAAAAAACTTTATCACGGATAAGACCGGAGAAACGATATGAACGAACACGCCGATCACCGCCAAAGAATGAAGGACCGTTTCCTCGAAAACGGTCTTGATATATTCGACGAGCATCAGGTCATTGAGCTTCTGCTCTTTTTCGGCATCCCCAGAAGGGACACGAACGTGATCGCTCACAGACTTATAAAACGTTTCGGCTCGCTCCGAGACGTACTTGACGCGCCTTACGAGGAGCTGCTCACGGTCGACGGTATCGGGGAACACGCGGCAACGCTTATAAAGCTCTCGGCGGAGCTCTCACGCCGTTACCTTCTCTCCGAATCTCTGGACACCGAGCGTTTCGACACGGTCGACAAGCTCGGAAAATTTCTGATAAACCTGTTTCTCGGTAAAAGGAACGAGGAGGTCTATTTGCTGACATTCAACGGAAAAATGGAGATGCTCTCATGCGACAAGCTCGCCGACGGACTGTCTAACCTCGTTTCCTTCTCGGTAAAACCTCTAATCGAGTCGGCAATACTGACGCACGCCTCCGGCATAGTCCTTGCTCATAACCACCCGGGCGGAATAGCGTCGCCGTCGGGCAGTGATATTTCTCTGACCGATCAGCTTATGTATATGTGCGATCAGATAAGCATCCCGCTCATAGAGCACTTCGTGGTCGCCGGCAATTCATATTACCCGATAATAAAGCGTCGCGACGACGAATACGATAATATGCCCAAACTAAAAAGAAAATAAAAATCTCCGTGCAATGAAAAAACATTGCACGGTTTTTCTTTAAAAAAGTTCACTTATAGAGAGGATGCTTAAGGCACAGCTCCGCGACCTCGGTGCGGCATAGATCCGCATTTGCTACGGGATCCTCGGCTGTAAGCCTTATTAGCCTTGCAACGAGCCTCATATCGTCGGGTGTAAAACCGCGTGTCGTCACGGCGGGCGTCCCGACGCGAAGCCCCGAGGTTATGAAGGGTGATTGCGGATCGTTCGGTATCGAGTTCTTGTTAGCGGTGATGTGTATTTCGTCAAGGCGACGCTCGAATTCCTTTCCGGTTATGCCGAAAGAACGCAGATCGAGCAGACAGAGATGATTATCGGTACCGCCCGAAACAAGATCAAAGCCCTCGGTCAGAAGCGCCTCGGCAAAAGCCTTTGAGTTTTCTACGATCCTTCTCTGATATTCGGCAAATTCAGGTTTCAGCGCCTCGCCGAAGCATACCGCCTTCGCAGCTATGATATGCATAAGCGGTCCGCCCTGATTTCCCGGAAAAACAGCCTTGTCGACATCCTTTGCAAACTCTTCGCGGCAGAGTATCATACCGCCGCGCGGACCGCGAAGGGTCTTGTGCGTCGTCGTCGTAACGATATCGGCGTAGGGCACAGGGCTTGGGTGAAGCCCGGCGGCAACGAGTCCCGCAATGTGCGCCATATCGACCATGAAGTATGCCCCGACACTCTTCGCGATCTCCGAAATGCGTTCGAAATCTATTATCCTCGGATAAGCCGATGCACCGGCAACTATAAGCTTAGGCAGGCATTCACCTGCGCTACGCTCAAGCGCGTCGTAATCAATCATTCCGTCGGGATCGGTTATCCCGTATGAGACGAAATTGTAGAGCCTGCCCGAGAAGTTCACGGGGCTACCGTGCGTAAGGTGTCCTCCGTGTGCCAGAGACATTCCCATTATCGTGTCGCCCGGTTCGCAAAGGGCAAAGTACGCGGCGGCGTTCGCCTGCGATCCGCTGTGAGGCTGAACATTAGCGTGCTCGGCTCCGAAAAGACGGCAGGCACGCTCGCGTGCAAGGTCCTCGACAACGTCAACGCACATACAGCCTCCGTAGTAGCGCTTACCCGGGTATCCCTCGGCATATTTGTTAGTCATAATGCTCCCGGCGGCAGCCATGACAGCCTCGGAAACAAAGTTTTCGGAGGCTATAAGCTCTATTCCGTCACATTCTCGTCTGTATTCCGCGTCAACAGCGGCGGCGACCTCGGGGTCCTCTTCTTCAAGTATTCGGTAAATGTAATCGGTTATCATCGGCAAGCCTCCTGATTAGAATTTTTCTTATTATACTATAAATATCATCGATTTTCAATAGCAGTCGAAAAATCTTCCGTTTCGTGCCTGAAAGCGCAATAAAATTTTATTTATTGCACCGAATCGGTTGACAAACGTGAAGGTTTCGGCTATAATATAGTCAAGTTTCGTCGGAAGGGAGCCATCATGGAAATAGCAATAATCGCACACGATATGAAAAAAGAGCTGATGACACAGTTCTGCATAGCATATTGCGGAATTCTCAGCAAGCACAACCTGTGCGCCACAAGCATAACCGCCAAGTATATTTCCGAAGCTACCGGTCTGAAGATCGAGCGACTGCTCACGGGGGAACAGGGCGGCGAACAACAGATAGCCTCACGCGTGGCTTATAATGAGATAGACGTCCTACTCTACTTCCGTGACACCCGCCCGAACGTCAAACCCGACGAGGGAGAGCACGAGCTTCTCCGCCTGTGCGATATGTATAACGTGCCGACGGCAACGAATATCGCAACGGCAGAAGCGCTGATCTGTGCCCTTGAACGCGGGGATCTTGACTGGCGTAACATAGTCAATCCCAAGAACAGAGTCAGATAAGTCAAATGTTTTTCCATGCGCAGAATACGTTTTTCCGCAATGCGCCTTCAGAGAGAGAGCGGTCGGTGAAAGCTCCCGGTTGCGGCGGAAAGATACCGCCTGCGTGTCAGAATGAATAATCTTTTTTAATGAGTTAAACGACCGGGTGGAACCGTGTCTGCGAAAAGCAGCACCCCGGACGCGGC